>JASGDX010000001.1:0-4734 GCA_047606985.1 Leucobacter sp.
ATTTTCCGGCCGTTTCCGCGGAAATGGCCGGAAAATCCTCCGCTCGGCAGCCTGGGCATCGAAATCCCAGAGCCCCGGAGCTTCCAAGTCCCGCAACTACGGGGCCGGAGCGCGCTGCTTCAGGCGGACGCGCGCGTCGCCCGGATCGCGGCCTCGGGCCGCCGGCCGGGCCGGGCAGGCTGCTCGGGATCGCGGCGCACTCCGGCCCCCGTCACGGTGAAGCCCGCGGCCTCGACCCGCGCGGCCAGCAGCTCGACCGGCCAGTAGTACGCGGTGGCGATGGCGTGGTCGAAGGGCTCGAGCCGATCCCCCGCGAAGAAGCCGATCAGCAGCGATCCTCCGGGAGCGATCGCCCGCGCGAACTCCGCAAGCGGTGCATCGATCGCGCCAGGGTCGGTATGGATCAGGGAGTACCAGGCGAGCACGCCGCCCAGAGAGCCGTCGTCGACCCCCAGCTGCTCGGCGCGCCCCTGCCGATACCGCGATTCCGGGTAGTCCCGCCGGGCGGCCTCGACGAACTCGGGCACGGGTTCGACGCCCTCGACTTCCACGCCCGCGCGGCGCAGGTGGTCGGTCCACTGCCCGGGGCCCGATCCCACGTCGAGCACCCGGCCGCGCAACCTCAAAGCCCAGTCGAGCACGTACTCGCGATCCTCGGCGCTCGCGTGCTCGATCCGCCCCACCGCCTCGATGTACTCGGCAGCCCGGGAGCCGTAGGCGGCGCGGACCGCTTCGAAGCTCACGACCCCGCACCGGGGTCGGCGCGATCCTCGTCTCGATCTTCGCTCGCGAGATAGGCCCACGCCTCGATCCCCGAAGCGAGCACGACCGACCGACGCGCGTAGTCGTCGATCTCGTAGTCGTCGGTCGCCTCGAGCTCCACGTCGTTCAGCTCGAGGCAAGCCCCCTCGACCGCGTCGTCGGCCGCGCCGGCGCGCAGGATCGGATGGCGATCGGATCCGCTCACGCGGATCACCTCGGGGTCGGTGATGGCGACCCAGTCGAGCCGGTGCCCCGGCAGCGCGTCGGGCGACGTCGGCACCTCTCGGCCGTACAGCGAACGCTGCACCTCGGGCTGCCTGAGGGTGCCGTAGGAGAAGACCCGGTGCGTCATGGGTGCCAGCGTAACGAAAGGAGCGCGTCGCCGCGGGGACGGGATCGCCGCGGCCGATCCCTCGCCCGCTTCTACGGCCTCTGCGACAGATAGGCCTCGCGCAGCGCGGGGTAGTACTGGTCGAAGCCGGGGCGCTCGGTGCCCTCGGTCGCGGCGACGAGCAGGTCGAGGTAGTACTCCCAGCCCGGCCCGATCTCGCCGACGCCGTCGAGCCCGTCCGCATCGAGGTGGTGCACGAGGGTGAGCAGCGCGTCGTCGCCGTCCTCAGTGAGGATCAGCTCCAGGTGCCAGCCCCCGACCTCGTCTTCGGCCTTGAGCACGAGCCGGAACGGCGCCTCGCACGCGAGCACCCGGACGCCGATCGCGGGCTCGTGATCCTCGAACCGCATGCGCACGCGCACCGCGCCGCCCGGGCGGCCGTCGCCCTCCCACGGCCCGAACCACTGCTCGGTCAGCTCCGACTCGGTGAGATAGGCCCAGGCCTCCTCGATCGGCAGCGCGAGCGAGCGCACGAGCGCCAGATCGACCCCGAACTCCGCCTGCACCAGTCTACCTGTCGCTTCAGCCATGGGCCCAGCGTACTCCGCCGTCGCCGGCGCGCACCTCAGTCGTGAATGCGTATTCGCCGCCGGGTCTGCCCCGCGCTCACCAGGCCCGACTCGTATGCGACGACCACCATCTGGGTGCGGTCGCGCAGCCCGAGCTTCGAGAGGATGCGCGAGACCTGCGTCTTCACGGTCTGCTCGGCGAGGAACAGCTCGGCCGCGATCTCGGCGTTCGATCTTCCGGTCGCCACGAGCCGCATCACGCCCAGCTCGCGCTCGGTGAGCGGCGAGAGCGCGCTCCGGTACGCGCTCGGCGCCGGGCGGGCCGCGTAGTCGGCGCTGGGCGGCTCGGTCGAGGCGACGGACACCGCCGATGGCGGCTTCCGCGTGCGGGCCGAGCTGCCGTTCGGGTAGTTCCGGTCTCGCGAGCCGGATCCGGCCCCTTGCGCTCCCCGGCGCGCCCTGCCACACTCGTGGGCGTGAAGAACTGACGCAGCCCCGATCCCGCCCCGCCGTCGCGCGGGGCACCGCCGCAACGGCGCCGGAATGCTGCTCATCCGGTTCGGGATCCGCCGCGCACGCGCGGCGCGGGATCCCGCCGCCCGCTCGATCGATGCCGCGCACGGCCGCGCCGATCCCGAGCCCGGCGACCCGACCCGATCGCACCGCAGCCACTCCGGCGCCGTCCGGCGGAACATCCTCGACGTTCCGAAAGGCGGCCGCCATGCCCGCACCGCTCCCCTCCCGCTCCCCCGATCTCGCGGCCGCGAACCGCGCCGCAGCGCACGACACGGGCCCCACCGCCCTCGGCCACCTCGCGGTCGACGGCGTCTCGCACGCCTACGCCGACCGCAGGGTGCTCAGCGGCGTCTCGTTCACCGCCGTGCCCGGCGACCGCATCGGCCTCATCGGCGAGAACGGCACCGGCAAGTCGACCCTGCTGCGCATCATCGCCGGCGCCCAGCAGCCCGACGCCGGCACGGTCTCGCCGCCCGGCAGCGTCGCGCTCCTCGCGCAGGAGCTGCCCTACCCCGGCGACGCACCGATCTCGCGTGTGCTCGACGACGCGCAGGAGGCCGCCGTCGCGGCGCTGGCCCGCATCGAAGAACTCGGGGAGCGCCTCGCCGCGCACCCCGCCGATGCGGCCGTGGCCGACGCCTACGCGCTCGCGCTCGAGGAGGCCGAGCGCACGAGCGCCTGGTCCGTGGAGGTCCATCGCGGCGAGACGCTGACCGGGCTCGGGCTCGGCGGGATCCCGCAGCACCGGCCCATCGGCGAGCTCTCGGGCGGGCAGCGGCTGCGGCTCGCGCTCGCGGCGGTGCTGCTGCGCGCCCCGCACACCCTGCTGCTCGACGAGCCGTCGAACCACCTCGACGACGCCTCGGCCGCGTACCTCGAGCGGATGCTGGCGGCCTGGCCCGGCATCGTGATCGTGGCGAGCCACGACCGCGCGCTGCTCGACGCCGTGGCCACGCGCATCCTCGACCTCGACCCGCTGCCGGTCGCCGCGCGGGTGCTCGCCGACGCCGAGCGGATCGACACGGGGCGGATCGACACGGGGCGGGGGGAGACGGCGCAGATCGATGCCGGGCAGGCCCGCGCCGAACGGGCAGATGCCGAGCGGACCGGCACCGAACGAACCAATGCCCCGGCGGGAACCCGCGATCCCGCATCCCGGCCGGGCGCGGGCCGCCGCGCGGAGCCCGGCGCGGGTCTCGGCACAGGTCTCGGCGCAGCCCTGACCGGGGGCACTGTCATCGGCAGACCGGCGACCGACGCCCCCGTGACCGACGATCCCGGCGCCGGCTTCGGGGTGCGCCTCTGGGGCCTCGGCTACTCGGCCGCGCGCGCCGCGCGCCAGGAGGAGCTGCGCCGATGGCGGGAGCGCTACGCCGCCGAGCAGGAGGAGCTGCGCGCGCTCGTGCGCGAGATCGAGGTGGGATCGCGCGAGGTCAACCGCAAGCGCGAGTCGAAGTCGGAGTCGAAGATCACGCGCAAGTTCTACGCCGACAAGGACGCCAGGGTGACCGCCCGGCGCGCCCGCAACGCGCGCGTGCGGCTCGAGGCCCTCGAGCGAGACCGGGTGCGGCGGCCCCCGGAGCCGCTGCGCTTCCGGGGTTTCGGCCCCGCCGGAGCCCCGGCTCCCGCTGCCGCAACGGTCCCCGCTCCTGGTCCCGCTCCTGGTCCCGCTCCCGCTCCCGCTGAAATCGGGGACGAAAAACGTCGCCTCCCCGAGCTCGATGCGACCATTAGCGTCCCCGATTCCGCTAGGAGGCTTCGGGCAGGGGCGGACACAGGTACAGGTACAGGTACAGGTACAGCGGGCTCAGGTACGGAGACGGGCGCGGGGATGAGGACGGGCGCAGGTACGGGCACGGATGCGCACCACGACGAGGCCGTTCCGCTGCTGCGCGCCGAGCGGGTCGCGCTGGAGGGCCGACTCCGCGAGACCTCGCTCGAGATCTGGCCGGGATCCCGCACCATGCTCACCGGACCGAACGGCGCGGGCAAATCGACCCTGCTCGCCATCCTCGCGGGCGAGCTGCGGCCAGGGGCCGGGCTCGTGGAGCGGGTCTGCCGCATCGGCTACCTGCCCCAGGAGGTCGTGTTCCCCGATCCCGGGCTCACCGCCTCGGCCGCGTACCTCGACCGCGTCGGCCCCGATATCGCTGACTCGGCGACGCTCGCGAGCACCGGCCTGCTCGCCCCGCGCGACCTCGACCGACCCGTCGGGGCGCTCAGCGTAGGACAGCGCCGCCGGCTCGCGCTCGCGGCGCTCGTCGCCGATCCCCCGCCGTTGCTGCTGCTCGACGAGCCGAGCAACCACCTCTCCCTCGCCCTTGTCGAGGAGTTCGAGGAGGCGCTGCGCGGTTTCCCCGGCGCGCTCGTGATCGCCACGCACGACCGCTGGCTGCGGACGCGATGGGAGGGGACGACGCTGGAGCTGGATCCCGCGACCTGAGCAGGCCGGGCGCAGCCTCGGCGGCCCCGCTCCCCGCCCCGCCCCACCCCGCTCCCCGCCCCGCCCCCCAACCCATCTCCGCTCCCCGATCCGCTTGTCAGTTTCAGGGGTTC
>JASGDX010000002.1:0-7952 GCA_047606985.1 Leucobacter sp.
ATCACGGGCATGCGGATATCCATCAGGATCACGTCGGGGTCGAGCCTGTCCGCCTGCTCGAGCGCCTCGGCCCCGTCGGCGGCCTCGCCGACCACCGCGATGCCGGCGACGCCGTCGACCATCAGCCGGATGCCGGCGCGCATGAGGGCCTCATCGTCGACGACGAGCACGCGGATCCGGCCGGGGGCATCCGGGGAGGCCGCCTTCTGTCCGGTCAGGCCCATGGGAGCCGCACCTCTACCTCGAACCGGCCTTCCGCGGTCGGGCCGTGGGAGGCGCGGCCTCCGAGCAAGCAGGCGCGTTCGGAGATGCCGATGAGCCCGTGGCCGGTGCCGAGCGCCGATGCCGCATCCGGTGCCGCTTCCGGAGCGGGAAGAGGGTTGCCGGCCAGCAGCACGACCTCGCCGGAGACGCGGGAGACCTCGATCTCGAGCGCGGATCCCGGGGCGTGCTTGGCCGCGTTGACGAGGATCTCCTCCACGACCCTGGCCAGCGCGATCGCCTGCGCGGGACGCCCGGCCAGCTCTTCCGGCGTGAGGCCCCGCCAGGTGAGCGCGACGGTCATGCCTCGATCCCGGGCATCGGCGGTGAGGGCGTCCGGCGACGCGGCGGAGGGGAGCGGGGAGGCCGGGGCCGAGCCTGCGGGATCGCGCAGCGCGGTGAGCGCCTCGCGGAGCATGCTCCCGGCCTCCGCAGCGGCCTCGCGCACGGTGGAAGCGGCCAAGCGCACCTGCTCGGGGCTGAGATCCTCTCGCGACGCGAGTGCCCCGGCGTGCATCGCGACGACCGAGAGCCGATGGGAGATGCCGTCGTGCATGTCCCGCGCCAGGACGCTCCGCTCTTCCGCACGGGCCCGCGCGAGTTCGGCCTCCCGGTTGCGGGCCAGCGCGATGCGGGCGAGCTCGGCCGACTCGGCCTGCTCCCGCAGCGCCGCGACGAGCGCGGCCCTGGTGCTCCGCGCCCGGCCCCAGAGGAGCACCGCGACCGTCATCACGGCGATAACCGTCGCGGAGAGCAGCGGCTCGGGCGCGACGCCGAGCATCGCGTCCTGCCACCACGCGACACCGGTCGAGCCGAGCACCATGACCGAGACGATCGCCGCGTCGAGGCCGAGCGAGCGGCGCTCCCCGAAGCGGATCGCCGCGACCACCCAGGCGGGGAATGCGAAGGCGCTGAAGATCCCGGCGATCAGGAGCAGCGCATTGCCCGCCGTCGATCCCCGCACCGGGCCGACGGCGAGGCAGGCCGCGAATCCGATGAGGAGGTCGAGCATCAGGAACCCCGTGAGGACCTCGATGCCCCGTTCGCCGAACTGCTCGTAGGTCAGGCCGAACGCGACGGTGAAGGCCACGGCCCCGATCGGCAGGCACAGCAGCGAGACCAGGAGCGCCCGGAGCCGGGGACGGCTGCTCAGCACCCCGTATGCCCGCCCGCGGGGACGCGCGGGAGCCGGGCGGAGCGGGGCGGCGGACTGCTCGGGCATGGCCTCATCCTACGGTCCCATGGAATCCGGGCGGATCCTCCGAAAGGACGATGCCCGGGAGCCGGATCCCGGCCGAACGGACGATCCGGGCGCGAGCGATCCGCGCGACTCTGGAGTCATGAGCACAGAGATCCAGACCCGTATCGCCGATGTCCCTTCTATCGCGGAGCACAGCGCCGATCCGCTGCCCCGGCCGATTCCGGCCTCGCGCGCCGTCTCCGCGGCGCGTCCGGAGCGGCGGCCCCTCCCGTACCACCGCCTCGCGCGGCGATCGTCGAGGACCGCGCGCTGGTGGCGTCCCCTCGCCGCACTCGGCGTCGCGCTGGGCATGTACCTCGCGCTCGCGCTCGCCGTCGTGCTGCCGCTGCTCATCCTCGCGGTGGTCACCGAGCTGAGCGGGGCGGGCTGGGGGCCCAGCCAGAACTGGGACGACCCCGCCAATCCCTTCGACCTCCTCCTCATGCTCGGGATCGTCGCCGTCATGCTGCCGGCCGCGATCCTCGGCATGAGATGGGGCGGCGGCGCGCGAGGAGCCATCCACTCGGTGCTGTCGCGCGTGCGCTGGGGGCTCATGCTGCGGGCGGCGGCGTTCGTGGTGCCCGCCTACGCGCTGGTGACAGTGACGCTGTTCGTCGTCGCGCCGCCGGCCGACTTCCGCTGGCCGGAGCCCGGCGTCTCCGTCATCGCCGTGTACGCGACCCTGATCCTGCTCGTGCCGCTCCAGTGCGCGGCCGAGGAGTACGCGTTCCGCGGTCTGCCGATGCAGATGTTCGGCACCTGGCTGCGGTCGCCGCTGTGGGGGATCCTGATCCCGGTCCCCTGCTTCATGATGCTGCACGGCTACGACTGGGTCGGCCAGATCGACGTCGCCGTGTTCGCGATC
Source organism: Leucobacter sp. (assembly GCA_047606985.1). Taxonomy (GTDB): domain Bacteria; phylum Actinomycetota; class Actinomycetes; order Actinomycetales; family Microbacteriaceae; genus Leucobacter. The sequence goes on from JASGDX010000002.1 coordinate 2,367, forward strand.
TGCGCCGGGGCGCTCGCCTGGAAGAGCGGCGGTCTGGAACTGCCGATCGTCCTGCATACGGCGAACAACCTGATCCTGTTCCTGCTGGCGCCGTTCAGCCGCTCCTCGCTCGAGCAGGGGGCCGTCGATCCCGTCGCGCTCCTCTCCACCCTGCCCATGACGATCGGCGCGACGGCCGCGCTGTGGGTGTGGGTGTCGCGCCGCTACTCCCTGCGCGCGTTCGAGCCCGTCACGAGCCGACGGCTCGCCGATTGAAGCGGCCCGCTGATCGAGCGGAGCGGAGTCGTCCGGCTGATCGAGCGGAGCGCAGCGGAGTCGAAATCGAGGGGTTCGGGATCCTGGGTTTCGACTCCGCTCGTTCCTCGCTGCGCTCGACCGGCGGTCCCGCTCGACCGGCGGCTCCGGTCTACGAACCCGTCGCGATCCTCGCCGAGGGCCGTGCGGGCAGCCCCTGCGCCGGCTCGGCGTTCCCCTGGTAGTCGAGGTAGCCGCGCTGGATCTCGATCTTGTCGGCGACGAACTTGGCGTCGTGCCACACCCCCCAGATGAAGGTGGAGCCGCGATGCGACTGCCAGGGCAGGCCGAGGAAGTAGACGCCCGGCTCGGAGGAGACGCCCCGCTCGTGCTGCGGCAGCCCGCGCTCGTCGAGGGCGTCCACCTGCAGCCAGCCGTAGTCGACGCGGAAGCCCGTCGCCCACACGATGGAGGCGATGCCGGCCTCGGCGAGGTCGATCTCGAGGACGGGATCGGTGACGCAGTCGGGGTACGGGCCGAGCTCTCGGGCCGAGGGCTCCTCCGGGAGGTCGATGCCGGTGCGGGCGATGTAGGCGTCGGCCTGGTCGAGCACCGACAGGTAGTTCTCGTCGCCGCGGCGGATGTTCTCGGCCAGGTCGTCACCGAAGCGCATGACCCCGTCTGCGTAGGAGTTGGCGCGCCCCACGAGGGTGATGCCGTCGGCGGCGAGGGTGCGGAAGTCGACCGTGTGGCCGCCGTGGGCGCCGCTCACGGCGATGGTGACGTGCTCGGCTCCGGCCGCCGGCGTCGACTTCTCCCACAGGCCGAGCGTGCCGAGCCACCACACGAAGCTGCGTCCGCGGTAGCGCTGCGGCGGCCGGTCGTGGGGGCCGACGGCGAGCGTGACCTCGCGGCCCGCCTGGCGCAGTTCGTCGGCGATCTGCACGCCTGAGGATCCCGCGCCCACGACCAGCACGGCGCCGTCGGGCAGCTGCTGCGGGTTGCGGTACTGGCTGGAGTGGATCTGCACGATGCCGGCGTCCTCGGGCACGATGGGCGGGATCGATGGGAGCTGGAAGGCGCCGGTCGCGGCGACGACGTAGCGCGCCTCGACGGGACCGGCGCTGGTCTCGGCGATGAATCCGCCGCCCGGGGCGCGGCGCACCGAGGTCACCTCGACGCCCGTGCGGATGGGCAGGTCGAACTTCTCGGCGTAGGCCTGGAAGTAGGCGGCGACCCGCTCCTTCGGCGCGAACTCGTCGGGGTCGAGGTCGTCGAACTCGAGACCGGGGAAGCGGTCGTGCCAGGCCGGGCCGTTGGCGACGAGCGAGTCCCAGCGCTCCGAGCGCCAGCGCTCCGCGATGCGGTGGCGCTCGAGCACGATGTGCGGAATCCCTCTGGCTGTGAGGTGCTCGCTCATGGCCACGCCGGCCTGGCCGGCGCCGACGACGAGGACTTCGGTGGCCTCGGGTGCTGGGCTCGACATAACTTCTCTCTCCGATCGAGTCTGCGGATGCCAGGTCTGCGGCTGCCACCAGCAAAGCGCAGGCGGGATCGGGAAGCCAATAGCGCTTCGCGCTGATCCGCATCTACGGGAGTGATGCAGAAGGGCTTCTGCATCGGATGAGGACATGATGGGATGCGGTCCCCGGGAGTCGCGACTCGCGGGCGCCCCGGCGGTCCGATGCCGCGGGATCCGGTTCGCCACTGCAGGCCCGCGGTAGTGGCCGACGGTATCGGCCGATGAGGATCAGGGGGCCGGGATCAGCCGGCCGGCTGCTGCTCGGCGATGATCTCGCGCACGAGGTCGGCGACCGCGCGGGCGCGGGCGGAGCGGTGCACCTGCGCGAGCGAGGACACGACGATCTCGAGGGCCGGCGTCTCATCGCGGATCGCGACGGTGGCGACCGCGTCGCCGGTGTAGGTGCCGGGGATGCGGGGGCGCTGGTTGAGGATCGAGTACCCGAGGCCCATCGCCACCATCGAGCGCACCGTCTCGTAGCTCGAGGTGCGGTGCTTGACCTGGGGCGCGACGCCGGCGCCTCGCAGGATGTCGAGGAAGTAGCCGCTGCTGTCCGGCAGGTCGAGCAGCACGAGCGGCTCGCCGGCGAGCTCCGCGAGGGCGATGTCCTGCCGCTCGGCGAGGGGGTGCCCGGCCGGCAGCACCACGTGCGGGCGCACGTCTCCCGCGTGCTCGCTGCTGATGCCCTCGGCGTCGCCGAACCGGTAGTTGACGGCGATCTCCGCCCGTCCGCTGCGCAGCGCGGCCAGCGTCTCCTCGTTGTCCCCCTCCACGAACTCGGCCGAGAGCTCTGGATGCCGGTCGTGCAGGCGCGCGATGAGGAGCGGGAGCAGGAAGGGGGCGAGGGTCTTGAAGCAGGCGACGGTGATCGATCCGCGCACCTCGTCCCCGTCGGCCCTGATGGAGTCGATGCTGTCGGCGAGGAGCCCGAAGACACGGTGCGTGTCGTGCAGCAGCTGCTCCCCGGCCGGGGTGAGGATCAGGCCCCTGGCGCGCTGACGGATGAAGAGGGAGGCGCCGAGCGCGCGCTCCAGGTGGGAGATGGCCGTGGAGACCGCGGACTGCGCCACGTGGAGCTCCTGGCTGGCGAGCGTCATGTTCAGCGTCTTCGCGCACTCGGCGAAGTAGCTGAGCTGCGTGAGGGTGACGGAGAATCGCTGAGCCATCGGGGTTCCGTTTCTGCGAGCGGAGGAGCGGGCTGTCGTGGCAGGTGCATCTATTCCGATGATGGAGATGTTTGGTTTTGACTATTTTACAGATGGATCGGGTCTTCCGAGAATAGGCTGCAGACGAATGCCGCGCGTTTCCGCACTCCACGAGGAGAACACCGTGACCGACCCGACCCACCTGCGAATCAGGAAGTTCAACACCAAGGACACCTACCCCGAGCAGAACCTCGACAACGACCTCTGCCAGGCCGTGGTCGCCGGCGGGGTGGTCTACCTGCGCGGCCAGATCGGCCAGGATCTGGAGACCCGCGAGTCGGTCGGGATCGGCGACGTCACCGCGCAGACGGAGCAGGCCATGGCGAACATCAAGATGCTCCTCGAGGAGGCGGGCAGCCGCCTCGAGGACATCGTCAAGGTCACCATCTACATCATCGATCCCCGGTACCGGGAGGACGTCTACCGCACCGTCGGGAAGTGGCTGAAGGGCGTCTACCCGGTCTCGACCGGCATCGTGGTGCAGGCGCTGGCCCGCCCCGAGTGGCTCGTCGAGATCGACGCGACCGCAGTGATCAGCGAACCGGCGGAGCCCGGCGACCCGGCGGAGCTCGGCGAACGGAGCGGATCGTGACCTTCTCGCTCATCCTGCGCGATCCCGGCACCGGCGAGTTCGGATCGGCGATCTCCTCGTCCTCGCCCGCCGTCGCCGCGCGCTGCATCAACCTCGCCGACGGGATCGGCGGGGCCCACTCCCAGAACGTCACCGACCCGCGTCTCGGCCCGCAGCTCATCGAGCAGCTCCGCTCGGGCAGTACGGCCCAGGAGGCGCTCGACGCCGTGGTCGCCGCGGCCGATCCCGAGACCATCGACTACCGCCAGCTGCTCGTGCTCGACGCCGGCGGCCGCGCCGCGGTGTTCTCCGGCGGCCGCGCGCTCGGCAACTTCGGCGCCGCCACCCGCGAGAACGCGGTCGCAGGCGGCAACATGCTGGCGAGCCTCGACGTGCTCGACGTGCTCGTCGACACGGCCCTCTCCGCACCCGGCCGCATCGAGGAGCGCCTGTACGCCGCGCTCGTCGCGGCCGTCGCGGCCGGCGGCGAGGAGGGCCCGGTGCACTCGGCGGGCATCTCGGTCGTCGGCAGCGCCGGCTGGCGCGTCACCGACCTGCGCGTCGACTGGGTCGACGACGACCCGATCGGCCAGCTGGGCCGCGTGCTCGACGAGTGGATGCCCCAGCGCGACGACTACGTGAGCCGGGGGCTGAACCCGGCCGCTGCGCCGTCGTACGGGGTCCCCGGCGATGAATGACGCGCTGAAGCGCCGCATCGCCGACCGCCGCGCGAGCGTCGACGACGAACTGGCGCGGCTCTCGAACGAGCTGCACGCCGATCCCGAGCTGGGCTGGCAGGAGCACCGCTCGTCGGCCAGGGTCGCCGCGGTGCTCGAGCGGCACGGCTTCGAGGTCGAGCGCCCGTATCTGGGGCTTGAGACGGCCTTCCGCGCGGTGCGCAATCCCGGCGGAGGCTTCACCGTCGGCTTCCTCGCCGAGTACGACGCGCTGCCCGGTCTCGGCCACGCCTGCGGCCATAACCTCATCTCGGCGATGAGCACCGGCGGGGCGATCGCGCTGGCCGAGGTCGCCGAGGAGGCCGGGATCTCGGTCGAGGTGATCGGCACGCCGGCCGAGGAGGGCTACGGCGGCAAGATCGAGTTGCTCGAGCGCGGCGCGTTCCGCAACCTCGACTTCGCGCTCATGGCGCACCCGGCCCCCGTCGACGTCGCCGAGGCCGAGCCCTTCGCGGTGGCCCACTGGCACATCCGCTACGACGGCCGGGCGGCGCACGCCGCCGCCTACCCCGAGCGGGGGGTCAACGCGAACGACGCGTTCATCATCGCGCAGACCGCCATCGCGCTGCTGCGCCAGCAGCTGCCGAAGGGCGTGCGCGTGCACGGCGTGCAGACGCGCGGCGGGGAGGCGCCCAACGCCATCCCCGAGTGCACCGAGGGCCGCTGGTACGTGCGCGCCGAGACCACGGAGCAGCTGCTCGAGCTCGAGCAGCGGGTGCTCAGGTGCTTCGAGGCCGGCGCGCTCGCCACCGGAGCCGAGCTCACGGTCACGCCGGAGGGCGGGCGCTATTCGGAGATGCGCACCGACCTCGAGGCGCAGGAGCTGTACCGCGCCAACGCCGTAGCGCTCGGCCGCGACTTCGACGTCGACCCGGTCGCCGCCGCCATGAACCGCGCCTCGACCGACATGGGCAACGTCTCGCTCGTCGTCGACGCGATCCACCCCTACATCGGCGTGGGCGGAGATGCGAGCAACCATCAGCCGGCCTTCGCCGATGCCTGCGTCGGCCCCGTCGCCGAGCAGGCCCTGCGCGACGGCGCCACCGCCCTGGCCTGGACGGCGCTCGACGTGGCGCTGCGGCGCTCGGTCTCGCAGGATCCCGAACCACACGAAACGAGGAGCACATGACCCGCAGCCACGAAGACTGGAAGGCCGCAGCAGCAGCGCTCGCGTTCGACGGCCGCCCCTTCATCGCCGGGGCGCGCGTCGACGCGCGCTCGGGCCTGACCATCGAGAAGACCAACCCCGCCACCGGCGAGACCCTCTCGCAGATCCACGCCTGCGACGAGGCCGATGTCGACGCGGCCGTCGCCGCC
>JASGDX010000003.1:0-6118 GCA_047606985.1 Leucobacter sp.
ATCGTCGACTGGACCGCGATGTCGGTCGCGGAGCTGCGGCGCCTGCTCGAGGGCTTCTCGGACCCGCGCGTCGAACCGGCGCTCGTCGGCGTGCGGCGCGCGCTCGACGCTCTGCTGTCGGTGGGCCTCGGCTACCTCTCGCTCGACCGCGAGTCCGGCACGCTGTCGGGCGGAGAGGCGCAGCGCGTCAAGATCGTGCGGCACCTCGGCAGCGCCCTCACCGACGTCGCCTACGTGTTCGACGAGCCCTCGACCGGCCTGCATCCGGCCGACGTGCAGCGCCTCAACGATCTGCTGCTCCGACTGCGCGACGCCGGCAACACCGTGCTCGTGGTCGAGCACCATCCGCAGGTGATCCGGATCGCCGACCACGTGGTGGACATGGGCCCCGCTGCGGGGTCGCACGGCGGCGTCGTGCAGTTCGAGGGCACGCCCGAGGAACTGCGCCGCAGTGGCACGATCACCGGCCGGCTGCTCGCGCGGCCGCTACGACTCTCGCACGCGCCGCGGCCGGTGCGCGGCACGGTGCTGGTCGCGAACGCCCGCGCCCACAACCTCACCGGCTTCGACGCGGAGGTGCCGCTCGGCGCGCTCACGGCGGTGACCGGCGTGGCGGGGTCGGGCAAGAGCTCGTTCGCCACCGAGGAGCTGCCGCGCCAGCATCCCGAGTTCACGGTGGTGGGGCAGGATCCGCTGCGCGGCGGGGTGCGCTCCACCTCGCTGAGCGTGCTCGGCGTGGCCGACGATCTGCGCGAGGCCTTCTCCGAGGCCTCCGGGCTCGCACCGGCCTGGTTCAGCTTCAACTCGAAGGGCGCCTGCCCGGCCTGCAGGGGCAAGGGCTACATCACCACCGAGCTGGCGTTCCTCGACGACGTGTCGACGCCGTGCGACGAGTGCGGAGGGAAGCGCTTCAACGAACGCGCGCTGTCGGTGCGGGTGGGCGGCCGCACGATCGCCGACGTGCTGGGGCTGACCGCCGAGGACGTGGCCTCGCTGTTCGCCGACCGGGCGGAGATCGCGGATCGCATGCGCTGGCTCGAGCGCGTGGGACTCGGCTACATCTCGGTAGGCCAGTCGCTCGACACCCTCTCGGGCGGCGAGAAGCAGCGCCTGCTGCTCGCGAAGCACCTCGGCGGCGTCGCCGATCTCTCCCGCGAGCGCATCGTGCTCGACGAGCCGACCACGGGCCTGCATCCGAGCGACGTCGACCGCATCAACGCACTCTTCGCCGAGTTGGTCGACGGCGGGGCGACGCTCGTGGTCGTCGAGCACAACCTGCGCGTGGTCGCCGAGGCCGATCACGTGATCGACATCGGCCCCGGCGCCGGCGTGGACGGCGGACGCCTGGTCTTCACCGGCTCCCCGGCGGAGCTCGCCCGGCAGGAGGACTCGCTCACCGGACGGGCGCTCGCCATCGCGTCGGGCTGATCGGGATCCGGGCCCCGGGACTCCCCGGGGCCCCGGGATCTCAGGCCACGGGATCTGGGGCCGGGGCTCGATGACGGCGGCTCCGGGAGCCGCCCGCTGGTCAGTCGAACAGCACGGTCACCTTGTCGGCGGCACCGGGAGTCGCGGCCAGCTCGAGCGCCTCCAGCGCCTGATCGAACGGGAAGCGGTGGCTGATGATGCGCTGGTATTTCTCCCAGTGCTCCGCGATGTCGTCGGTGACCTCGAAGATCTCGGTCGGATACCCCATGGACCACACGAGGTTGAGCTCGGTGGTGAGGATGTCGCCGAAGTCGAGCTCGACCGGCTTCTTGTGCACGGCGACGACGCCGAGGGTGGCGCCGTGCTTCGCCATCTTCGCGACCGTCTGGGGCACCACCGCGACGCCCGCGGCGTCGAGGTAGACGTCGGTGGCCGGGCGCACGCCCCGCACCCACGGGGTGGCGCCGTCGCCCTGCAGCTCGACGAGCCGGGCGGCGACGTCCTCGGAGGCGGAGTCGATGACCGCGTCGGCGCCGATCTCGAGGGCCTTCTCGAGCCGCTCGGGGATGACGTCGATGACGACGATGTGCTCCGCGCCCCTGCGCCGGTACCCGAGCAGAGCGCCGAGTCCGATGGGGCCGGCGCCGAAGATCGCCACCTTCGAGCCCGGCTTCGGGTCCGTGCGGTTCACCGCGTGCAGCGCCACGGCCATCGGCTCGTTGAGGGCCGCGACCTCCCAGGGCACATGCTTCGGGATCGTCTTGAGCTGCCTGCCCTGCCGGTAGTCCTTGACGAGCACGAACGGGGTCAGCGCACCCTGCGCGCCGCCCGAGCCGAGCAGTCCATCGCTGAAGGCCATGGTGTCGATCACGACGTGGTCGCCCACCGCGACGCCCTCGACGCCGTCGCCGATCTCCACGACCTCGGCCGCCGGCTCGTGGCCCAGCGGAGTCGCCCCCTGCCGCGGCGGGATGCCTCCCATCCGGGTGTAGAGGCTGTCGGAGCCGCAGATGCCGCAGGCGCGGATGCGCAGCAGCACCTCGCCCGGTCCGGCGGTCGGCTCATCGATGTCGACCCACTCGGCCAGGTCGGGCCCCGTGACGTAGACGGATTTCATCGTTGTTCTCCTTGTCTTCCCTGTCCCGCGCGGAGCGGGGTTTCAGTCTTCCCGCATCGATCCGAGCGCCGAGGTGTCGACGCGACCGGACTTCACACCGGCGACGACTCCTCCATCGACGAGCAGATCGGTTCCCGTGATGAGCGCAGCGGCGTCGGAGAGGAGGAACTCGACGGCGGCGGCGATGTCGTCGGGCGATCCCAGGCGTCCGGTGCTCGATCCCTCGACCATCGCACGCATTCCCGCACCCGACTCTCCGCTGAGCTCCTGCCGACCCATCTTCGTGGAGATGATACCCGGACTGATGGTGTTCACTCGGGCGCCGCGGGCTCCCCATGCGAGACTGGCGTGCCGCACCCGGTACTGGTTCGCGAGCTTGGAGAACATGTAGGCATAGCCGGCGTCGGCGCTCGCGGCAGCCACGAGCGGCAGGCCCAGCAGCTCGCCGATGGGAGCGGAGGCGAGCAGCGCCTGGTCCTCGGGCGCCAGCGGAGGCGCCATATGGGCGGAGCTGCTCGAGATGACGACGCCGGATCCGCCGACCGCGATGACTCCTTCGAAAGCCTCGAGCACGAGCGCGACGCCGACGAGGTCGACCCGGAGGATCGCCTCGGCGGGCGCCTGCGCCGGCGAGAGCCCCGCCGTGTGCACCACGTGGCGCACCGGTCCGAGCTCAGCGGCGCGGCGGGCGAGCGCCTCCACCGATTCGCGCGAGGACACGTCGACCACCTGCGTCTCGACCTGCTGCCCCTCATCGCGCAGGGTTTCGGCGATCTCCTCCAGCGCGGACTCGTTGAAGTCGGCGAGGAGCAGGGTCTTGCCGCTGCCCACTCGACGCGCGGAGGAGACCCCCATTCCGCCTGTTCCGATCACGACCAGGACTTCGTTCAGCATCGGCTGTCCTCTCTGCAACGGCATTGTTTTCGAGACGAAACGTCTCGTAAATGCAGATTACTCCTATACTGAGTGGAATGTCACGCGGTCGTCCACGCAGCGAGGCCTCCCGGCAGGCCATCCTCGAGGCCGCCCGAGCGCTGACGCGCGAGGTCGGCTACGAGAAGGTGACCGTCGAGGCGATCGCCAGGCGGGCGGGCGTGGGCAAGCAGACCGTGTACCGGTGGTGGCCTTCGAAGGCCGAGGTGGTGGCCGAGGCGGTCATCGACGGATCGATGGCTCGGTTCCCCGAAGCCGTTCCCGACACGGGCGACCTGCGCGCGGACCTGCAGGCCTGGCTGCGGGACTGGATCGCGCAGTTCACAACCGTGGAGGCCATGAGCGTGATGCTCGCCCTCACCGTCGCCTCGTCGGAGAGCCAACGGGTCGCCGACGAGCAGTACGCCCGGTTCACCGACCCGCATGAGCGGCTGCTGCGCGATCGGCTCGACCGCGCCGTCGAACAGGGGAGCCTGCGCAGCGGGGCCGACACCGCGACCGCGGCTGCTGCCATCGCCGGCACGCTCGTCTACCGCTCGCTCGCCCGTCAGCGCGAACTGACCGTCGAAGAGGCGTCCTCGCTCGTGGACCTGCTGCTGGACGGACTCGAACCGCGGTGAATCCGCGATTCGGGATCGGCTCTCGGTCCCCCGTCGGATGCACCGGGTACACTCCGACTCGAAGATGCATTCGAGAACCGGGAGACGGCATGCGCATCCGAGAGACCCTGACGCTGGAGCACGACGTCACGACGTTCGACCAGGCGGCCGTGCTCGAAGCCATCCGCGAGCTCGAGCTGCAGCGCGAGCGCGACGAGATCGCCGCCTCCGCCTACTTCCAGAAGAAGCGATCCCTCATCAGGATGCTGTGAGCGCGCCCGCTCGGGATCGCTTCCCGCTCACCGCGAGACCGGCGCGACCGCATTCGCCCGGATCGGCCGAGCGGGTCACTCCCCGGCGAGCTGGCGGGTGAGGGCGGCCTCGTCGTGCCGCCTCCGCTGCACCGCCTCTCACCGCCGCGCCGCCCAGGCCACGGCGCGCACGGGCGCCCCGTCGGCATCGGCGAGCGGCAGCGGGAAGAACCCCACCTGCGGGCGCTCTCCCAGCGCGGCCAGACGATCCAGCCCGCGCAGGTTCTCCACGATCGCGCCGTCCCCGCCCAGCACCGCGGCGTGCACCGCGAAGTCGGCATCCTCGCCCGAGCCCGGGTCGGGGGTGCGGTCGGGGCTGAGCGCGTCGATACCGAGCACCCGCATGCCGAGCCCGAGCAGCGCCGCCGCGGCCGCTCCCGTCAGATAGGGGTGGCGCAGGTAGCGGTCGCCTTCGAAGCAGCGGTCCCAGCCGGTGCGCACCAGCACGATGGCCGGCACCCGCTCGAGCCCGTCGATCCCGAGCATCGCCCCGTCGATCCGGGTCCGCTCCCCCACCCGGTCGGCGACGTCGAGCACCAGCGCCTCGCCGCACAGCTCGTCGAGCGCGAAGCCGTCGATCGTGCGCCCGCCGGCGACGGTGTGAGCGGGTGCGTCGACGTGCGTGCCGGTGTGCGAGCCGATGCCGAGGCGGACCACCCCGACGCCGTCGCGCCCCACCGTGAGCGCCGGCTCGATGCTCACCGCGGGATCGCCCGGGTAGACGGTCATGCCGTCGACGATGGGATGGCTGAGGTCGATCATGGGTTCAGACTACGTCGCTCGACACGATGCCGCTCGGGATCCCGAACCGTTGCCGCGCCCCGCTCATCGGCGGGCAGGAACAGCGTCGCCACCCACGTGGTGATCGGCACCGCGAGCACGAGGCCGATGCTGCCGCAGAGCGTGCGCACGATCTCGATCGCGATGTCCTCGTGCGTGAGCAGCGAGAGCACGGGCCGGTTGTAGAGGAACAGCAGGATGAGCACGCTCAGGGCGGCGCCCGCGTAGGCGAAGAACACCGTGTAGACGGTCGACGCGATGTGGTCGCGGCCGATGCGCATCGCCCGGGCGTACACCTCGCGGCGCGGCATCCCGGGCGCCGCGGCCCGCAGCTCCCACACCGACGAGGCCTGCGTGATGGTCACGTCGTTGAGCACGCCCAGACCGGCGATGATGATCGCGCAGGTGAGCAGCCCGCGGAAGTCGATCTCCCCCGCCATGCTCGCGAGCCTGCCCGCGGCCTCGTCGCCGATGCCGCTGAGCCGGGTCGCGTGCACCGCGAGCAGCGAGACGCCCGCCATGATCAGGATGCCGCACAGGGTGCCGACCAGCGCGGCAGTGGTGCGCAGGGTCGGGCCGTGCACGAGGTAGAGGATCGCGAACATGATCGCGCACGAGCCCACCACGCCGACCAGCAGCCCCGGTTCCCCCGCCACCAGCGCCGGCAGCACGAACGCCAGCAGCACCCCGGCCGCCACGCCGAGCGCCACGAGCGCGAGCAGCCCGCGCCAGCGGCCCACCGCGATCACCGCCGCGGCGAACAGCAGCGCGAACCACACGAGCGGCCAGCCGCGGAAGACGCCCGTCGCCTCGTAGCTGCGGACGATCTCGTAGCGCGCCGTATCGGTCGCGGAGGGATCGGCGGCAGTGCTTCCGGCGCTCGCGGTGGCGTCGGCGCCCGCGGTGGCATCGGCGCCCGCGGTGGCATCGGCGCCCGCGGTGGCATCGGC
>JASGDX010000004.1:0-11490 GCA_047606985.1 Leucobacter sp.
ACCCGCCCGTATCCCACTGGGCTATCGGGGGTGTTCCGACTCCCATTTGGGGGGTGCGGTGGGGTCAAGGTTGGTGCTGAGTACCCTCAGGGCGCGGCGGTAGACTGGGGCGGTTCGGGATCCGCGATCCCGCAATCGTCCGCTCGTCACCGCGCGATCCCGCGCGCACGGCGCGCACCGCACGAACCGCACAGGATGGAGACCAGGTGTCCAACGTACCGGCCGAGCAGATCGTCTGGATCGACTGCGAGATGACGGGACTCGACGCCGACCGCGACGGCCTGTGCGAGATCGCGGTGATCGTCACCGACTTCGAGTTGCAGCCCCTCGATCCGGGCTTCGAGATCGTCATCGACCCCGGCGCCGAGGCCCTCGCCAACATGAACGACTTCGTGCGAGGCATGCACGAGAAGTCGGGGCTGCTCCCCCGCATCGAGACGGGCGCGAGCCTCGAGGAAGCCGAGGATCAGGTGCTGGCCTATCTGCAGCGCTTCGTCGCCCCGGGCAGGCGGCCTCTCGTGGCGGGCAACACCATCGGCATGGACCGGCGCTTCATCGCGAAGTACCTCCCCCGCCTCGAGGAGCGGCTGCACTACCGCAGCATCGACGTCTCCACGATCAAGGAGCTGAGCCGGCGCTGGTATCCCGCCGCCTACTCCGGATCCCCCGAGAAGCGCGGCGGGCACCGCGCCCTCGCCGACATCGCCGAGTCCATCCAGGAGCTGGCCTACTTCCGCGCCGCCGTGATGATCGCGCAGCCCGGACCCGACAAGGCGGCTGCGGCCGAGCTGTCCGAGGCCGTTCGCGAGCGGTACGCGGCGCTCGTCGACGGGCCCGCCGCCTCGGCCGCGACGGAGGCCTGATCCCGAGCCATCGGAGGGCGGAGGAAACCGCCGTCGCGATGCGCTGCGACGCAGCTGGCAGCATGCGATAATTGACTCCGCCGGGCTGCGGCGAGCCGCGGCGGGTCGGCACGCCGATCCGCCGGGACCAGGAAGAGGGGGCCGTGCTCAGACGTATGTATGCGATGCAGCGAACCCGCATCTTCGCCGCGCCCGTCGTCGGTTTCGCCATCGTCGTCGTCTGGTACGGCGCCTACGGTCTGCTCGAAGTCCCTCCCGCGTCCTGGACGCTCGTCTTCACGGTGATCGCGAGCGTCATCATCTGCGGCCCGTTCCAGATCCCCATAGGCCGCGGCCGCGACTTCCCGCGCCTGGGGGTCCCCATCACGATGCTCGCGATCAGGCCGTCCGACGAATCGCCCTATCTCGGCGTCTGCGTCTGGGCGATCGGTCTCGCCGCCTCCCAGATGCTCCTGCAGCGCAACCCGGTGCGCGCCCTCTACAACGCGGGTCTCGGCTCGGCCGCCGCATTCGCCTTCACCGCGGTGCGCATCGGCCTGACCTCGCTCGGCCTGTGGCTGCTGCTCTCGCTCGTGCTGGCGACCGCCGTCTACTACGCACTGTTCCTATTGGGCGACTTCGCGTATCGACGCGTTCGCCTGGGCAGGCGCGCCCCCGGTCTCTCCACGCTGAGCCCGACCCGCATCGGCGCGGTCGTGCTGCTGGTCGCCGTGACCTCCGCGCTCATGGACTACTTCGACTCCACGGTCGTGCCATGGCTCGAGCACGATCCCGATGCGAGCCTCGCGCCGTTCGTGGTGCTGCTCGCCGCATCGTTGTTCTACGTCTTCGCCCAGCGCACCCGCTACGGGGAGAACGAGCGCCGGCTCACCGCCATCGTGGATGCGGCGGTCGAGCTGCCCCGGGAATCGGGAGAGGAGCTCGCCTCCGCGCTGCGGGATCGATCCCGAGCCATCGTGCAGGCCGACGAGGTGGAGCTTCGCAGCACCCCGCCCGAGTCCCATGAGATCGGCACGGAGGTGCACCTCGAGCCGGGCGCCGATCGCTACCTCGTCGCGTCGCATAAGATCGGGGGGGGCCATTTCACCCGCGAGGACGAGCAGGCGATCGGCATCCTCGCCCACGTGGCGAGCGACGCCGCCCGGGCTCGGCGCGAGGTCGACGCGCTCGAGCGCCGGGCGAACAGCGACCCGCTCACCGGCCTGCCGAACTACGGCGCATTCCAGCAGGCGCTGATCGAGGCCAACGAGAACCGGGCCTACCACGAGGGCATCGCGCTGCTCTTCATCGATTTCGACGGGTTCAAGAAGCTCAACGACACCTTCGGGCATCAGGTCGGCGACGAGCTGCTGCGCGCGGTCGCCGACCGCCTGCAGAGCGCCGCGGGCGGAGGGGACTTCGTCTCCCGCATCGGCGGGGACGAGTTCACGGTGATCCTCTCGGACCTGGTCTCGATCGAGCAGGCCAGGGAGTCGGCCGACCGCATCATCGAGCGCGTGAGCCAGCCGCTCCTGCTGGAGGGCCATCGGATCCGCCCGGCCGTGAGCGCCGGCCTGGCCTTCTCGAGCCACCGCGAGCTGGATGCGCAGACCCTCGTGGAGGACGCCGATCGCACCATGCTGAAGGCCAAGCGGTCCCGTCGGCGGGACGGCGCCCAGGAGGGCAGCGTCGTGAGCGTCTCCTCCCACCGCTCGACCCGCACCAACGACATCGTCGCGCGGGCGATCACCGAGGGCAGGCTGTTCCTCGCGTTCCAGCCCATCGTCAGCATCGACGAGCACCGGATCTGGGCCTTCGAGGCGCTGGTGCGCTACGTCGACCCCGAGCTGGGGCCCATCTCGCCGCCGTCGCTCGTGGCGCGCGCGAAGGGCCTCGGTCTCATGAACGAGCTCACGCGGCAGGTCATCGAGAAGGCGCTCGACGCGGCCGAGGAGTTCCACAGGCTGGAGACCGGTATCGACTGCGTCACCGTGAACCTCGAGCTGGATCAGATCGGCGACGGCGAGCTGGGGCCGTTCATCCGCGAGGCTGCCAGCGCCCACCCCGACGTCTCGCTGTGCATCGAGCTCAACGAGCGATCACTGCGATCCGTCACCGACGAGCTGCAGCGCGCAGCCGAGGCGATGCAAGAATCGGGCGTGCGCATCGCGCTCGACGACTACGGCTCGGACGACTCGCCGGTGAGCGCCCTCGTGCGCTTCCCGATGGACATCCTCAAGATCGACAAGAGCCTCATCGACGATCTCGACGACGTGCGACAACGGGAGGTCATCAGGGCGCTGCGGAGGTTCGGCGACAACCTCGGATGCACCATGGTCGTCGAGGGCGTCGAGACCGCCTCCGCCGTGGAGATCCTCGCCGAACTCGGGGTGCGCAGCGTGCAGGGCTACTACTTCGGCAAGCCTCTCTCGTTCGCCCAGACGATGAACCGGCTGCGGCGCTCCGGGGCGCGGGCACGCGTCGATTCGTAACCGTCGGGCGGCGTGCCCTCGGGACCGCCGCGGGATCCGGGGTCGACGGGGTGCTAGGACTGCGGCGTGACGTCGACGCCGCTGCTGAGCCTGCGGATGGCCTCGTCTGGGACGAACGCCGGATCGAGCTCGATGAAGGCGTCGACGACCCCCATGAACGCGAGGGAGGCGACCGACCAGGTCTCCGTGTCGACGCCGTCGCGGGCGGGCAGCTCGAAGTGCGCCTCGACGATGGAGGGGACCGTGGAGCGCACGATCCCGAGCCCCTCGATGACCGCGGCAGCGGCCACGACGAACGGCTGGTAGTCGTTCTTGAACTCCGGCTTCAGCCGATAGCCGACCGTCGGCAGGATGTTGCGGTAGAAGCTCTCCATCGTCTCGATGAACGAGAGCTCGCTCGCGCGGAGCGCATCGAGTACGCGGGTGCGCGACTCGTCCTCCGGCCAGGCCGTGATCGTCGTGGAGAGCGCCGCGTAGGTGCGCCACTTGCTCGAGCCCGTGACCGCTTCGAAGTTGTACTCTGCAGCGGTGCGGATGACGTCGATGAGGATGCTGCGGCGACCCGCCTCCGAACGCAGATCGTCGACGCGCATGCCGAGGTACTGCCACGTGGTCAGCAGGGTCTCGGTGTCCGCACGATCGATCTGGGCCTGATTGGCCAACTCGCAGAACAGCTCGGTGAGGAAGGCCTTCGTCGATGGCCACGCTCCGGAGAACTGCTTGGCGGAGACGCCCGCGTCGGCGGAGATCCGCTCGACGAACGCGCTGTCGACCCCGATTGAGAGGCCGACCGACTCCACGTGCCGCACCGCGCTGCGCAGCACCTTGTACCGCACGTCATCGAGAGCGGACTGGACTCGCGGGCCGCCGCCCCGGATCCAACTCTCTCGTGGCATGATGGCCCCTATCGTGTCGTCGGTGTTGAAACGTATCGTATCAACTCGGCGCCCGAGGCAAGCAGTTACGATGACCTGATCCATTTCCGCCCGACTCGAACCCGGCGCGACGCAGCGCATCTCGCTCTCGCGGGTCTATAGTCTTAGGGCAGCACTCGCGCGGTGAGCACACCGTTCAGGTTCGCAATCCGGGGGGATGCGGAAGATACGCGAGCCCCCTGGGCCATTGCATCCACGCACCCAGGAGGACCCCGGAATTGTCACATCTTGATCGCACGGTCTCGAACCACGAGGTGATCCCCGTCGTCGGTTCGGCGCTGTTCCTCGAGCATCCCACCGCCCGTCTGGCCTGCGGCCTGATCGCCGTCAACGGCGTCCCGCTGCCCGGGCTCGAAGCCGAATACCTCGCCCATTTCCAGCTGCGCCGGAAGGTCTACGTTGATCAGACCGGTCAGCTCGCCGAGAGCGAGCTGCAACCCGACGGGACGGATCGCGACGACGACGACGCGCGCTCCGTGACCTTCGCCGTGTTTGAAAATCACCAGGCCGGCGTGAGGGTCGTCGGCGTGTCGCGCCTCATCCTGCGCGGGGAGCAGCATCCCCTGCCAGTCGAGGACTTCTGCCCCGACTCCTTCGCGCCGGGCGAGCTCACGCCTCGCAGCGTCGAGGTGTCCCGCGTCATCTCCCGCCACGAGCGCGCCATGATGCAGGATCTCGTGCAGTGGCACCTCTTCGCGCTCATGCTCTCCTACCTGGCCAACCACGGCCTGGAGCGCACCTTCGCGATCATCGAGCCCTGGTTCGAGCGCTACCTGAAGGGCGTGATCTCGATCGAGCGCATCGGCGAGCCGCGGTACGTGGAGCACTACCTCGACTACAACCTGCCCATCGAGGTCGACATCCCGGCGTCGGCCGCGTTGGTGAACGCCCGCAACGGCGGCTTCATCGATCGCTACCGGGCGGCCGAGCCGAGTATGACCTACGTCGGCACCGTCTCCAAGGGCTCCCTGCGGAAGCAGGCGGCCTGATGGCGGGACTCCTCTCCTCCCCGGAGTACTCCCGCAACTACGGCTTCTGGAGTGAGGACGAGCAGCGGGCGCTGCTGTCGGCGAAGGTCGCGATCGCCGGCGTCGGCGGCGACGGCTTCCAGCTCGGACTGAAGCTCGCCCGCATGGGGGTCGCCCGGTTCAGCATCGCGGACCCCGAGGTGTTCGAACCCGAGAACGCCAATCGCGTCGAGGGGGCGGCCTCCTCCTCGTTCGGACGGGGGAAGGCCGAGACGTTCCGGGAGCGGGTGCTCGACATCAACCCCGACGCCGAGGTCGACGTCTTCTTCGACGGCGTGACCCGAGACAACATCGAGCCGTTCATGCACGGCGCCTCGCTCGTGCTCGACGAGTCCGAGCTCACGAAGCCCGAGATCGGCTCGCTCATCGCCAGGCGCGCCCGGACGCAGGGCATCCCCGATCTGCTCGTGATGAACGTGGGGTTCGCCGCGCAGGTGACCTCCTTCGCCCCCGACTCGGCATGGACCTTCGAGCGCTTCATGGGCTTCTCCCCCGAGACGCCGCTCGACGAGATCGCCGAGGCGGGCGTCGATCTCGCCAGGTGCCTGCCCTACATCCCCGCATACACGGACCTGCGGTCGCTGCAGGCGGTGCTGGGCGAAGACGGTACGCAGCCTGCTCCGCTCCCGTCCATCTCGATCGGCGTCGACATCGCCTCGGGCATCGGCTGCGCGCAGGCCTTCCTGCACCTCACCGCCGGCGTCTCCAACCGCCGCCGCTCCCCCGTGTGGGCCCCGCGCGTGGCCTACACCGACGCGTACCGCCTGCGCACGCGCGTGGTGCGCGCCGGCAGGTTCTCGCATGTGCGGCACCTGCTGATCGCCGCGGCCCGCCAGAAGCTCGGCCGCAACCCGCTCGGCAGCTACACCCTCGCCGACATCGAGCGCCGGGCCGGCACCCGGCGGGTCGTCTCGGCCTCGGAGCCCTAGGCCGTTCCCCGGTCGTCGCCGAGCAGGTCGAGCACCCGCAGTGCGAGGGCGATCTCCAGCGCCTCGACCCCGCCTGCTCCGCGCTCGGCCTCGAAGCGATCCACCCGATGCCGCACGGTGTTGCGGTGCACGCCCAGCGCCTCTGCGGTGCGCGTGAAGTTCTCTCCGGAGGTGTAGAACGCGACGAGCGTCTCGCGCATCGCCTCGTTCGCCGGTCCCGGATCGGCGATGGAGCCGAGGGTCTCGCGCGTCCAGGCCGCCGCCGCGGCCGGGTCGCGGATGAGCAGCGAGAGCAGGCCGACGTGGGGGTCGGAGAACGCGACCGTGCGCTCCTCGCGGAACCTCCGGGCGCCCAGCGCGACGAGACGCGCCGTGTCGGCCTGCACGTGGGAGCGCCGGAACCCCTCGACGCCCCACCCCGGCTCCCCCAGGGCGAGCCTGATCCCTTCCCCCTCGCGCTCGGAGCAGAGCCCCCGGATCCGCTCGCGCGCACCTGCGTCCCATCGCTCCGAGGGGATCGAGACCCACGCCTGGGCGGTCGTGCCGTCCACGGCGGTGACGAGCGGCGGCCGCGGCGACGAGAGCACCGTGCCCAGGCGGCGCAGCAGCTGGTCGATGCGGTGCTGGTGCACAGGGAGCTCGTCCTCGTGCTCGATCCAGGCGATCGCCGCGATGTGCCGCTGCTCGAGGGAGTAGCCGGTCTCGGCCTGGAACCCGGAGACGGAGATCGTGTCCCCGCGCAGCACGCGCATCACGGCGGCCGCGTTCGTCGTCGCGCGGGCCGTCCACCAGCGCCGTCGCTCGGCCTCGTACACCTCGGTGACGTACTGTAGGATCCAGTCGATGTAGCGGTGGATCACATCGGCGATGCCGCGCACCACGAGGATGCGCGTGCTCTCGTCGTCCACGTCGAGCGCGTCGACCTCGTCCATCGCCCGGCGCAGCAGCATGCTCTGGCCGAGGTAGTAGGCGCGGGTGAGCGCTCCCAGCGAGACGTCGCGCTGGGCGAGCCGCACCGCGTACTCCACCGCCGCGGTCGTGGGGCGCAGCGACTCGAACCCGATGTCGTTGCCGAGGATGTGGAAGATCGTGGCGACGTTGCCGTCGATGCTCGACTGCAGCATCTCGACGAGCTGGGGGTCGCGGCCGAGATCGTCGATGCGCTCGGCCAGCAGATCCCGCATGTCGCGCACGATGACGGGCAGCGCCTCCTCCAGCCGCTTCGCAACCGACGACAATAGCCCGCGCAGCTCGAGCTCGTCGATCTCACCCGCGGTGCGCGCCATGGGGCTCCCGTTCCTCTCTCACGCCGCAGCCGTTCTTCCGGCGAACCGCAGCGCGCGCTGTGCCGCATTGTATCCGCCCATCCCGTGGATGCCGGGCCCCGGCGGAGTCGCCGCCGAGCAGAGATAGACGCCCGGAGCTCCGGTGTCGTAGGGGAACGGGGTGATCCCGCGCGGCCCCAGCAGGAACTGCGCTGGCGACTTCGCGCCCGTGAGGATGTCGCCGCCGATGAAGTTCTCGTTGCGGGCCTCGAAGTCGGCCGGCGAGGCGCTCGAGCAGGCCACGATGCGGTCGCGGAAGCCGGGCGCGAAGCGCTCGATCTGCGCGATGACGGCCTCGGTGGCGTCCCCGGTGTAGCCGTGCGGCACGTGGGCGTATGCGTAGACGGGCACGATGCCGCCATCGGCCACGCGTTCGGGATCGGCCAGATACTGCTGTCCGACGAGCACGAACGGGCGCTCGGGCATGCGTCCCCTCGACACCTGCCGCTCGGCGCGCACGATCTCGGCGGCCGCGCCTCCGAGATGCACGGTTCCCGCCTGTCTGACGCCCGGGTTGGCCCACGGCACGCCGCCCTCGACGGCGAAGTCCACCTTGTAGGCGGAGGACCCCGATCCGAAGCGCTCGTACGCGCGCCGCGTGCGCTGCGGCAGCCGATCCCCCACGATGCCGACCGCGGCGCGCGGATGCACGTCGAGGATCGCCAGGTCGTGGGCGGGCAGATCCCGGAGAGCGTCGACTCGACGACCCGTTTCGAAGCGCACACCCATCCGCTCGAGCGAGGCGACGTGCGCGTCGGTGAACCTCCCCGTGCCGCCGATCACCACGGGCCACCCGTTCGCGTGCCCCGCGGTGATGATGCCGGCCCCGATCCCGGTCACCAGCGGCAGGTCGAGGCGGCTGAACGCGTGCGCAGCGACCCCCATGAACAGGGCGCGCGCCTTCTCCGAGCGGAACAGGTGCTGCACGAGCGCGGGCGGCGGACCCGCGACCAGGCCG
The DNA here is from genome assembly GCA_047606985.1 of Leucobacter sp. Lineage (GTDB taxonomy): Bacteria > Actinomycetota > Actinomycetes > Actinomycetales > Microbacteriaceae > Leucobacter. Next base: position 8,510 of record JASGDX010000004.1, read on the forward strand.
AAGCGGGCGATCAGCAGCGGGTGCCTGGGGATCCCGAGCATCGGCTTCATGATCTCTCCGCTCAGCCGGTCGTAGGCCCGCGCCGACGGCCCGAAGGCCGCGCTCCACCGCCGTCCGTCTGCGCCGAGCCCCCACGCGGTCTCGGTGATCGAGGTGCGCAGCAGCGCCGCGTCCCCGCCGTCGAGCGGGTGCGCGCAGTCGATGGGAGCGTACCCCCAGCACACCCCCATGCGCTGCAGGTCGAGGCTCTCGAAGAAGGCCGACCGCGGGGCCATGGTGTGCACCGCCGAGCAGTGGTCCTGGATCAGTCCGGGCACCAGCGACTCGCCCGACCGCGCCCCACCCCCGAGCTCCTCCGCGGCCTCGTACACCGTCACCGTCGCGCCGGCCCGGGCGAGGACGGTGGCGGCGGCGAGCCCGTTGGGCCCGCTGCCGACCACCACTGCGCGAGTCATCCGCCCGCTCCCCTACGCCTCGGCCCGCACTGCGACGTGCTCATCGGTCGCCGCGTGCGCCGGAGCAGTCGCGATGCTCACGGGATCGGCCGCGCCCCGTGTCTCCGGCGCCTCTGCAGCGACTCGAGGTTCCGCCGGCGCCTCGGCCGGCTTCTCCGCCGACGCCTGGCGATCGGGCCCGAAGATGTCGGTGGCGGTGAACCGCAGCTTGTCGAAGTCGGGCGAGCGCCACTCCACCTGCAGCGGGATCGGACCGTCCTCGAGCCACGGCTGCTGGGCCACCGCATCCTTGACCCTCCAGCGGCCGCGTTCGACCACGCCGAGCGCCGCATCGATCATCTTGTACTCCTGATAGCCGTGCCAGAGGGGTTCCGACTCCACCCAGGCTACGATGAACTCGCCCGGTTCGAAGTGCGCCTGCTCCTGGATCGCGGCGATCAGCTCCTCGTCGTGGAAGTGGCCCTCGCCGAAGTTGAAGCCGATGAGCGCGTTGGTGCCGAACTCCGCCTCGCGCACGCGCCGGTGGTCGAGATCGGGCACGTTCTCGACGAGCACCGAGAACAGCCCCTTGGCCTGGCTGTGCATCGAGCGCCAGCCGAGCGTCATCTCGAGGAACGTCTCCGCCAGTGGATAGGGCAGACCCATGGCCTGGAACTGATCGATCTGATCCTTCGTGGGGCGGTACACACGGTGCAGCTTCTTCTCGGCGTCGGGGTGGATCGCCCAGGTGCCGGTGGCCCAGTTGCCCTCGTACTGGCGCAGCGAGGCGAGGAACGACACCTTGTCGGGACGGATGCTGCCGAAGATCACGTTGAACACGGGGATCGCGACGACGGCGAACGGCATCCAGGCCTGCGACATGTCGAACACGCTGAAGCCGGCGCTGTTCGGATAGCCGAGGAAGAAGGTCGCGGCGGTGATCGCGAAGAGCAGGTTCCACTCGAGCGGCACCGCGATCGGGAACGTCGAGATGATGAAGAAGCAGAAGCCGATCATCAGCAGCGTGGCGAGCGCAACCGTGAGCTGGCCGCCGAATGCCGTGCCGACCGTGAAGAGCATCACGAGCGGCGTCGCGAATTCCACGACGGTGCCCGGGGTGTGCGCGATGACGGCGGCGAGGTGGCTCGGGCGCAGGTCGTCGTTCTCGAAGTCGCGGTACATGGCCTTCTTCACGAAGCGGGGCATGTAGAAGGGGGTGTTCGAGACCATCGGCGGGATGACCGGGGTGAAGTGACGGTTCCACTTCGAGAAGCCGGCGCCCACCCAGATCATCACGAGGTACACCTTGAACGCGATGATCATGTCGACCACGCCGTTCGCCGAGAACAGCGGGAACGCGAAGCAGAAGATCACCGGCAGCAGGTACTGCTCCGAGCGGGCCGCGAGGAAGATGATCTTGTCGCGCAGGCCGAGCACCAGCAGGAAGGCCACCGCCGCGATCAGCGGCGTGGTCTGGATCAGCGAGAAGCCCGCGGCGTTGTCGACCGCCCACGCCGGCAGGCTCGCCGCGTGCTCCGCCGCGTACAGCCGGAAGTTCGCGAGCGAGACCAGGTCCGTGCGCCCCGGCGAGAGCACCGCGGTGCCCATCGAGAGCAGGAAGCCGTAGTACAGGAAGACGTCCCAGACCTTGCGCTCGGTGCCCTGCACACCGGGCACCCACTTGTAGGGCGCCAGACGGATGGTGCCCGGTCGCGACCAGAACAGGATGCCGCCGGTGAGCGGGCCGAATTTGCCGGCCAGAGGACCCCAGGAACCGGCCACGCCGATGGCGTCGAGCAGCATCGTCATCACGAGGAACTTCTGGTAGAAGATCGGGTTGAGCAGGTAGGCGGACGGCTCGAGCGGGTTCAGGCCCGATGTGAGGGTGATCAGCAGGGTGCCGCCGATCAGGTAGGCGCCGAAGAGCTTCATCAGATACATGATCTGGATGTTCTTCGCGGCGCCGAAGCCCCACTCGCCCCACTGCTTGGAGAGGACCTTGATCCGCTCGAGGAACGGCTTCTGAATGAACTCGGCGGGATCCCCGACATCGGGGAACCTCGGAACCTTGTATCCCATGACAACTCCTTCGGTGCTGGGTGTTCTTGTTCGTATGCGTATCGGTGTTCTTGTTCGTGTCGGGTCGACGGGCGGCGAGCGTCTCGGGGCGGTTCGCGGACGCGGATCCCTCGCCCTCCGGCTCAGCGGACGCCGACGAGCGGCGTCACCGGGATATCGACGGGCGCGGCGGCCCGCCGCATCGCCGGCTTGTCGACCTTGCCCACCGGGTTTCTCGGCAGCGCGTCGACGATCTCGATGCGCGCGGGCACCTTGATCTTCATGAGGCCGGCCCTGCAGTGCTCTGCGAGCTCCTCCGAGGTGGTGTCGGAGCCCGGCAGCAGCACCACAGAGGCGACGGGCACCTCGCCCAGCACCTCGTGCGGCGCCCCCACCACCGCCGCTTCCAGAACAGCGGGGTGCGTGGCGAGGAACGCCTCGATCTCCTTCGGGTAGATGTTCTCTCCCCCGCGGATGATCATGTCCTTG
>JASGDX010000005.1:0-7584 GCA_047606985.1 Leucobacter sp.
CCCCGCGGCGGCGCCGCGCAACGCTGGCGCGTTGCCTGGAGCGGCTGGCCGGGTTCGATTCCTCACCAGGGCACTTCGTTCCTCAGCGCCCTGTCGAGGCTGTGTTCATGAACCTTGAACGGGGCTCGCAGGCTTGCCCCGCGGCGGCGCCGCGCAACGCTGGCGCGTTGCCTGGAGCGGCTGGCCGGGTTCGATTCCTCTCCAGGGCACTCGATGCGCGATGTTCGAAACTGCGACACGCAACAGTGCTGCGTTCTTGTTCTCGCTCTCTGGTCCATCGCACGGCGCTGATCCGCTCGCTGTTACGAGAAGGCGATGCCACTCACCACGGTGAACACCAGCACGAGCACGACGACCCCTTCGATTGCGTGCAGGATCACCGCGAACCAGATGGTGCGATACCGCCGAGCTGCCCAGCTGAAGGGCAGGGCTGTGAGGAGCACGATCGGCAGGGTCCAGAGCTTCTGCGTGTGGTAGAGCGTGAACAGGACGGCGTTCGCGAACCAGTCCCACCGGCCGAACGCGCCCTGCATGCGCGGTAGCAGCACCCCGCGGAAGAACAGCTCCTCGCCCAGTGCGTAGTTGAAGACGAAGCTGATCACCGCGACGACGAGGATCCACCATTGACCGGTGAACGCAGGATCGGCGAGTCCGCTGATGCTCGCGCCGGTGAGTTCGGTGAGTCCGACGGCCTCCATGAGCGATGTCAGCAGATCGCTGGCGAGGGTGAGAACCGCGAAGGCCGCGGCGATGGGGATGAGCATCCACCACAGGCGAGGTCGCGGGTTGCCGGTCCGAGGGTCGCGAGGCTGCCCGGCCCAGATCCTTGGGGCGACGACGGACCAGCGCAGGGTGCCTAGCTCTTGGCGCAGCAGGATCAGCGAGAACACGAATTGCCAGATCATGCCACAGGTCATGAGCAGCCAGAACAGCATGCCCGGGTTCATCGGGGTCACCGTACTGAGCATCGGCCAGACGACCCAGACGAGGATCGCCATCGGCCCTGCGACACCGACCCAGACGAGCAGTATGTGTCGCAGCGAGAGCTGCCCGGGCTCACTCTGTACTGCTGCATGGGTGCCAGAATCGTCTGGTTCCATTGCTGTCGGATCGGTCTGATGCGTAACTGCGGTGGGAGCAGGTGGGTAGGGCTCGCCGATGGCGCAGACGCGGGGCTTATGCGTGGGGTTTGGCATGAAATTGCTCGCTTTCCGCGCTCAGCAGTCGCGCTGCTTGTTTCGTGTGCGGCCGCTCCAGCCCAGTAGCCAGATGAACAGCACTACCTCGCCGACGAAGACGAACTCCCCCAATCTCAGCGTTGCGGCAGGGTTGAGGAGCACGAGGCAGGCGTCAAAGACGTAGCCGAATCCGGCCAGCTGCACGAGAGCCCCGAGCCAGGTGGGGATGGTCTGCGACCGGACTATCGCGATGCCGGCGAGCATGAGGTGCGCGCCGAAGAGCAGCAGGCCCGCGTCCCAGATGGACTGAAAGTCCTCGACGTGGCCGAGGGCCAACGTGCCCGCGGCCACCGCGAAGATCGGCGCGTAGGCAAGCCGCATGGCTGCGGAGAGCGCGGCCAAGAGCGTGCCGCCCGAGCGCAGCACAGGATAGAGAGCTACGGCGATGACGACGTCGAGTGCGGCGACCAGGAGCACGATCAAGGCCGCGAGGCGGGTGTGACCGGCCGGTAGAGCGAGCATCACGCCGAGCGGGGCGAGCACCGCCATCACTGCAAGGCTGGCGCCGGAGACGATCGAAGCGGTGCGAATCGAGACTTCCAAGAGGAACTCCTTTTCTGAGAACGGGGGCGGTTCACACGAGTTGAAAGCAAACTGTACTATGTACAGTACAACGTAAGGTAGTCTATTGCCATGTCGAAGTCACGAGCACCACGGAACACCCTCGACCGGCAGAGCATCGTCGATGCCGCAAGGGGCTTGCTCGATGCCGAGGGTCTCGAGGCGCTGACCATGCGAAAGCTCGCGGACACGTTTGGGGTGCGCCCGATGGCGCTGTACCATCACTTCCGAAACAAAGACGAGCTGTTGAACTCAGTCGTCGAGAGCGTGTTCGGCGAGATCTATCTGCCCGAGCCGTCGGGAGACTGGCGTGCGGAGTTGGCGGCACGCTCGCGGTCGATGCGGGAAGTCTTAACCGCGCACCCGTGGGCTCTGCCCTTCATGGAGACGCGCACCAACCCCGGACCTGTGCAACTCAAACATCACGAGGCCACTCTCGAAACGATGCGACGTTCGGGGTTCTCGGTTCGAGCTGCGGCGCACGGCTATGCGATCCTCGATGCCTTCGTCTACGGCTTCATACTCCAGGAGACCCTGCTCGGCTCGATCGGTCTTGATTCTGACCCGCAGCAACTGGCTGCAGGCATGGAGCTGTCCTCGCGGCCTCGTCTGGCCGAGATGGTGCAGTTGTATCTCGAAGGGAGCGGCTTCCGCTTCTCGGATTCGTTCGAAGTCGGGCTTCGACTCACCCTCGACGGATTGGGAGGCCTGCGAGGCAAGGACAACCTGGGATCCGCTCTCGATTGAGCTGAAAATCGTGTTGATGACGGAGGGGGTGAAGAGTTGATGAACCGCCTTGGCGCGGACCGGCTTCGGCGACCAGGATCCTCCGAAATGCGATGAACAGAGCGACGAACCTGCATAGAGGTGCACTAGTGACTGGTCGTTGGGATGCGTGGATGAGGGCGGCCGTGGCCTCCCAGCCCGTTCTGCTTTTGTCCAGCGGCCTTGTGGTTGTGGCGATGACGCAAGCAAGATCTTCGGCCGTGGTCATCGGTCTAGTAGTGCTCTCCGTCGTGGCGCTTCACTGGGCCCTCTACGACTCTGCTCGCCGCAGTGTCCCGCCGTGTCTGAGGAGCTCGCCGTGAACCACCAAGTCCCCGCCTCCACATTGCCCATCTCTTCGACAGGCCAGGGCCTCGATCCCGTTGCGCGCCGCACGCTCGCCTGGTTCCTGGGCATGCTGGCTCTCATCACCACAGCGGCAATGGCACCGCTGTGGCTGACCGGAGCAGACGCCGACACGTTCAACGCGGTGGTGCCATTGCTCTCCTGGGCACCCGCCGTCGCAGCTCTCGCCGCGCATCTGTTCGCTCGCCGCCGCACATCGTTCGTGCGATGGGTCGCTATCCGCCCATTCGCGTCGTGGCGGGTTGCAAGGACCTGCGCGCTGATGCTGGGCGTCTTTCTCGTCACTCCCGCGGCAACGACCGGTCTCGGCGTTGCCACCGGCATCGTCGCGTGGCAACCGTCGCCCGACGCGTGGAGCCTGGTTCCGCTCATCCTGCCCTTCGCATTGCTCGGCCTTCTGACCGTTGTCGGCGAAGAGATCGGTTGGCGCGGTGCACTTCAGACAACCCTCGCGCCCTGGGGTGCGGTCCGCGCCAGCGCGACCATCTCGATCTTGTGGATGCTGTGGCACCTTCCGCTCACGCTTGGCTATGCGGCGAGCGGCGACCTCGCGATCCGGGACGTCATCGCAACGAGCATCGATCTGCTCATCATCGGATTCGTGCTTTCAGCAGCTCGCATCATGTCATCCTCGATGTGGCCGGCAGCCTGGGCGCACGCCCTCATGAACTCGACTCTCGTCTTCGCTGAGTCCAACCTGGCCACCCCGGCCAGGGAACTCGCCAATGGTCCCTTCTGGGCCATGCAAGCCCTCACGTGGGCGGTTGTCGCCCTGGCCGCCGCAACAACCATGACGCTCGCGACACAGGTGAAGCGGGACCAGTAACTCGAGACCGATGGTCCGGTGCCCCGGAAGACACTGGGCGGTCGGCCTTCGACGCGTTCTGCGGCTGCGAACGGCCCGCTCCGGGCTCATCTCGATCGGAGCCTCTTCGCTCACGACTGGCTGCCAATGCACCGACGCCGCGAACCGATCAGTCGGCGAAGGGCGGATGCAGCAGCAGCTCGACCCGCTCGGCGAGGAAGTCCGCGAGGGTCGGAGCCCCGGCGAGCGGGGCGCCGGGGCGCCAGCGCACGCGGAACTCGCCGTCGGCGTATCCGACGGGCAGCTCGGGATCGCCGTGAGCCTGCGATCCCGACCCGTCGGCGGAGCCCGTGGCGGCGGACGATCCCACAGCAGCCGGCCCCGCACCGGCACTCGATGCCGCACCCGCAGCCGCACCCGCAGCCGTGGCGTCGAGAGGGATCGGCCGCGCGTCGTAGTTCACGGGCGTGCCGGCGGGGTATCCGCCGCGCAGCGCCGCGGCCGCGATCTCCCGGCGCTCCTCGCGCGACAGCGACTGGTATCCGGGGCGACCGCGCTCGGCCGCCCGGGTGGCGCGGCCGAGCGCGTACAGGCCGCCCGAGGCGTCGAGCAGCAGGGATCCGACCCTCCAGGCCTCGCCGAGCGGCCGCATCGTCGCGGCTCTGGTCCACAGCAGCACCCGTCGCGGCGGAACGTACTCGGCGAGGGCCTCGGGCGCGATCCCGCCTTCGCGGAGCCGCTCCGCCGCCTCTGCGCAGGCCCGGAGCGCGCGCTCGGCGGCATCGCGTTGCGCGTGCTCCGCGTCGGCTGCGCCGATGGGCTCGGGCTCCTGTTCCACCCGGCCAGTGTAGTCGCGCCGGTTCGGCCGGCCCGTCGGGCGCATCGCGCCCTGCGGAGGGGGACCAGGGCAGGGGGCGGTCCGTGCGGAACGACCCGGGGCGGCTCGAAGAAGCCCAGGGGGCGAGACCGGCCCAGGAGGCGAGACGGGCTCAGGGATCGAGACCGGGACCTGGTCCGAGAGCGTGTCCGAGAGCGAGACCGAGACCGAGAGCGGATCCGAGATCGGCACCCAGGCCGGTGTCGAGAACCGGGCCTGAGCCCCGGCGGACCGGCGGACCGTATGCTGTCGGTGTGACGGAACCGACGGATGCACCTGATATCCCCGAGGCCGCCGACGGCTCGGATGCCCCCGATGGCTTGGATGCCCCCAGCGCCCTGGACGCCCTCGGTGTCCCGGATGCCCCCGACGCCCCGGATACCTCCGGTGTCCCGGATGCCGCCGGCGCCCCGGATGCTTCGGCGACCCGGCAGGGGGAGGAGGCGCTCGAGATCGAGCGCAAGTACGAGGCGGGGGTGGGGCTCGCGCTGCCCGATCCCGCGCGCTTCCGGGAGGCGGGGCTCGATCCCGAATCACCCGTGACGCACCGGCTGTCGGCGCGGTACTTCGATACTCCGCAGGGCGATCTCGCGCGCCGCGGGCTCGCGCTGCGCGAGCGGCACGGGGGCAAGGATGCCGGCTGGCATCTGAAGCAGCGCGGCGAGCACGGCGTGCGCGAGCTGCTGTGGCCGCCGTCGGAGGGGATGCCCGACGGGCTGCGCGACGAGGTGCGGCGCCGGATCGGCGATGCGGTCGACGAGGTCGCGCCTATCGCGCGGCTCGACACCGAGCGCACCGTCGTGATGCTGCGGGACGCCTCGGGGCGCGAGGCCGTGGAACTGGCCGACGACCGGGTGCGGGCGTCGGACGGGGCGGCGGGCGTCGAGCGGGCCTGGCGCGAGTGGGAGGCCGAGCTGATGCCGGGCGTCGAGGCGGAGGCGCTCGACAGGGTCGAGGCGGTGCTGCTCGCAGCGGGGGCCGAGCCGTCGCTCAGCTTCGCGAAGATCGCCAGGGCCACCGGCAACCTCATCGCGGTCGCACGCGCGAAGGGCGCCGATGCGTCGGTGATCGAGGCCCTCGAGCGCCTCGACCGCTCCGACCGCGAGGCGGCGCGTAGGCTGGATGCATGAGCACTGGATCGAAGCAGGGTTCCGGCCGAGGAGGGAAGCCCCGCTCGGACGGGGACGGCAAGCCCTCGCCCGGCGCTCGGCGCAAGCAGATCATCGTCGGCCTCGTGATGGGGGCGATCGTGGGCGTGGTCATCGGCGCCATCTCCCAGTTCTGGTTGTGGGTGCCGGCCGGCCTCGCGTTCGGGCTGGCCGTCGGCGCGATCATGAAGCCGCCGGCCGAGTAGCCCTGCGGAGTTCGGGATCCCCGTCCCCGATGCAGAGGCGGGTGCGGATGCCCGATGCAGACGTCAACGCCATTGACATCTGCATTTACAACTCGGCTGCGATGTGCGAGGATCGAGACGGACATCGAAGACGAGGACGCCATGCAACCCACCATTTTTGACACCAACCGCCCGGCCGCGAAGATCGTCGACGACTCGCTGGCGGACACCAGGCTCGGCGTCTTCTGGACCGAGGACGCCGCCGAGGAGGCGGCCCGGTATCCGGCGCTCGACGGCGACCTGCGGGTCGACGACGCCGTGGTCGGCGGCGGATACGCCGGACTGTGGACCGCGATCAAGCTGAAGACCGAGCACCCCGACCGTCGCGTCGTGCTGCTCGAGGCCGTGCGCATCGGCTGGGCGGCATCGGGCCGAAACGGCGGCTTCTGCGAGGCGAGCATCACCCACGGCGAGCCCAACGCCGAGTCGCGCTGGCCGAACGAGACCGGCATCCTGCGCCGCCTCGGCTACGAGAACCTCGACGCCATCGAGCGATTCATCTCCGAGAACGAGATCGACTGCGACTTCGAGCGCACGGGTCAGCTCGCCGTCGCCAACGAGCCCTACCAGGTGGAATGGCTCGGCGAGAGCGACGACGAGCACGTCGTCACCCTCGACCAGGAGCAGGTGCAGGCGCGCATCAAGTCGCCCACGTTCCTCGGTGGGGAGTTCTCGCCCCGCGAGAACGCCAATCTGCACCCCGCCAAGCTCGCTGCCGAGCTCACCCGCCACGCCGCGAAGATCGGCGTCGAGATCCACGAGGGCACGCCGGTGCAGCGCCTCGACGGATCGGCCGACGCCCCGATCGTGCTCACGACCGAGCGCGGCACCGTCACGGCCGAGCGGGTCGCGCTGTGCACCAACGTCTTCCCCTCGCTGCTGAAGCGCTACCGCTTCCACACCGTGCCGGTGTACGACTACGTGCTGATGACCGAGCCGCTCTCCGACGAGCAGCTGGCCTCGATCGGCTGGGAGGGCCGTGAGGGCCTCGCCGACATGGCCAACCAGTTCCACTACTCGCGTCTCACGGCCGACAACCGCATCCTGTGGGGCGGCTACGACGCCGTCTACCACGCCGGCGGCCGCATCAAGCGCGAGTACGAGGACCGCATGGAGAGCCATCGCAGGCTCGCCAGCCACTTCTTCACGACCTTCCCGCAGCTCGCTGGCCTCAAGTTCACGCACCGCTGGGCCGGGGTCATCGACACCTCCACGCGCTTCTGCGCCTTCTTCGGCCAGGCGCACGGCGGGCGCGTGCAGTACGTCGCGGGCTTCACCGGCCTCGGCGTCGGCGCGACCCACTTCGCGGCCGACGTGCTGGTCGACCGCTTCGAGGGCCGCGTCACCGAGCGCACGGAGCTCGAGATGGTCAAGCAGGTGCCGCTGCCGTTCCCGCCCGAGCCCGCGGCCTCGATCGGCATCAACCTGACCCGCTGGGCGCTCGACCGCGCCGATCACAACGACGGCAAGCGCAACGTGCTGCTGAAGACGCTCGACGCGCTCGGCCTCGGCTTCGACTCCTGACCCGACCATCGAGCGAGCCTTCGGGCGAGTTTGTCGAGATCAAGGCATTCCGCTC
>JASGDX010000006.1:0-3997 GCA_047606985.1 Leucobacter sp.
CCGCGCGCACGCGGCGAACGCCGTGGGTTCAGACCCGGCGGCGCTTCGGCGGGCGGCAGCCGTTGTGCGTCTGCGGGGTGACGTCGGTGATCGAACCCACCTCGAGGCCGGCGGCCTGCAGCGAGCGGATCGCCGTCTCGCGGCCCGATCCCGGACCCTTCACGAAGACGTCCACCTTCTTCATGCCGTGCTCCTGCGCCTTGCGCGCGGCCGACTCGGCGGCGAGCTGCGCGGCGAACGGGGTCGACTTGCGCGAGCCCTTGAAGCCGACGCCGCCCGAGGAGGCCCAGCTGATCACGGCGCCGGTGGTGTCGGTGATCGAGACGATCGTGTTGTTGAACGTCGACTTGATGTGGGCCTGGCCCACGACCACGTTCTTCTTGTCCTTGCGACGCGGCTTGCGCGCCGCGGTCTTAGGTGCAGCCATTGAGTGTTCTCCTGAAAAGCTCTGTGTGATGGTCGAGTGGACCGGCGGTTACTTCTTCTTGCCGGCGACGGTGCGCTTCGGGCCCTTGCGGGTGCGAGCGTTCGTCTTGGTGCGCTGACCATGCACGGGCAGGCCCTTGCGGTGGCGGAGACCCTGGTAGCTGCCGATCTCCACCTTGCGGCGGATGTCGGCGGCGACCTCGCGGCGGAGGTCGCCCTCGACCTTGAAGTTGCCTTCGATGTAGTCGCGGAGCGCGACGAGCTGATCGTCGGTGAGGTCCTTGACGCGGATGTTGCCGTCGATGCCGGTGTCGGCGAGCGTCTTCAGCGCGCTGGTGCGGCCGACGCCGTAGATGTAGGTGAGTGCGATCTCGACGCGCTTATCGCGCGGGATGTCGACTCCTGCGAGACGTGCCATTCTGGCTCTCCTTGCGGATTCTGGAGGTGTGGTGCGCATCGGGGGTTCGGGCCTCCGCCCCGAGGTGTCCCCCGCTGAGCCTGTGGGCTCACCGCAGAATTTCGGTCGAACGCGATGCGTTCTTCCTTGAGAAATCTGCGCGGGTTCTTCGATGCGCTGGAATCGGATATTGAGTTGTGAGTGTTCTGCGTCAGATCCGTCGATCGAGCTCGTCGAGATCAGGATCAGCCGGCCATCGCCATGAGCCTGTCGAAGCTTCGACGGGCTCGATGACCGGCTTCGAGAATCAGCCCTGGCGCTGCTTGTGACGCGGGTTGCTCTTGCAGATCACCATGACGCGGCCGTGACGGCGGATCACTTTGCAGTGATCGCAGATCGGCTTGACGCTGGGGTTGACCTTCATGATGTTTCCTTACCGGTTCGCTGTCCTCGTGCTCGCGGGATGCCGCGAGCCGTTACTTTCCAGCGACCTACTTGTAGCGATAGACGATGCGGCCGCGGGTCAGATCGTAGGGCGTCAGCTCCACGATCACGCGGTCCTCGGGGAGGATGCGGATGTAGTGCTGACGCATCTTGCCCGAGATGTGGGCGAGTACCTTGTGTCCGTTGGTCAGCTCGACGCGGAACATCGCGTTCGGCAGAGCCTCGACCACCTGTCCCTCGATCTCGATGACGCCGTCTTTCTTCGCCATAGCCTCACTATCGCTTGCGTAGGTGTGTGCTGGTCTTGCGAATGCCGCGCGCCCGTCTTGCGAATGCGAGCCGGGGTCTCCCGCCGCGAACACAAAAACAGGCGCAAAGCACCAAAGATCAAGCGTACCCGGGCGCGTCGGATTTGTAAAGTTCCGATGCTACGGGATCGGGACCGGCTTCACGCCGAGCGGCGCGAGCCCGCTCGCCCCGCCGTCCTCGGCGGTGAGCACCCAGATGCCATCGCGGTGCACCGCGACCGAGTGCTCCCACTGCGCGCTCATCGAGCCGTCGGCGATCGTCACCGTCCAGTCGTCGTTCTCGACGTACGTGTCGATGCCTCCTGCCGAGATGATCGGCTCGATGGCGACGACGAGGCCCGGCCTCACCTCGGGTCCGCGGCGCTTCACCGGGACGTTGAACACCGGCGGGTCCTCGTGCATGCTGCGGCCGATCCCGTGGCCGATGTAGTCCTCGAGCACGCCGAAGTCGCTGTTCGCCCGCACGTAGGCGGAGACCGCCTCGCCCACCTCGTTGAGGTGCGAGGCGGTGGCGAGCCTGGCGATCCCCCGCCACATCGCCTGCTCGGTGACTTCGCTGAGCTTCTCGATCGCGGCGGTGTGCTCCGGCCTGGCCGGATCCGGCAGCACCGCGGTGATCGCCGCGTCGCCGTGCCAGCCGTTCACCACCGCGCCTGCGTCGAGCGCGACGATATCGCCGGGAACGAGCGGGCGATCAGTGGGGATGGCGTGCACGACGTGCTCGTTGACGTTCGCGCAGATCGTGTGCCGGTAGCCGGGCTCGAGCATGAAGTTGGGGGCGCCGCCGCGCGACCGGATCGCATCCTCGGCGATGGCGTCGAGCTCGAGGGTGGTGATCCCCGGCCGCACCGCGTCGCGCATCGCGACGAGGGCGGCGCCGGTCGCCAGGCCGGCGTCGACCATCAGGCGCAGCTGCGCCGGCGACTTGTAGATGGAGCGGCGCAGGATCCCGCGGCGTGCCACGGGCTAGTTCTCCGCCGGGGCGCCGAGCCGGGCGTCGAGGCCCGCCGCGATGCGCGCCGCGACCTCCTCGACGGTGCCGAGGCCGTCGACGGCCACGAGGATGCCGCGGTCCGAGAACAGCTCGACGAGGGGGGCCGTCTGCTCCGCGTAGACCTCCTGGCGGTGGCGGATCACCTCTTCGGTGTCGTCGGCGCGGCCCTCGAGCGCCGCGCGCTTCATCAGGCGGGAGACGACCTCGTCGGCGTCGGCCTCCAGCAGGACGACCGCAGTGAGCGCGGCCCCGTGGAGCATGCCGTCGAGGGCGTGCACCTGGTCGACGGTGCGGGGATAGCCGTCGAGCAGGAAGCCGGCGGCGGCGTCGGGCCGGCCGAGGCGATCCTCCACGATCTCGTTGGTGAGCGAATCGGGCACGAGTTCGCCGGCCTCGATGATCGCCTGCACGCGCCTGCCGAGCTCGGTGCCGCCCTTGATGTTCGCGCGGAAGATGTCTCCCGTGGAGATCGCGGGAACGCCGTAGCGCGCCGCGATCGTCGCGGCCTGGGTGCCCTTGCCCGCGCCGGGGGGGCCGATGATGAGCAGACGGGCGACGATGTTCTCGGTCATTTGAGGAGCCCTTCGTAGTGGCGCTGCTGCAGCTGCGCGTCGATCTGCTTGACGGTCTCGAGGCCGACGCCCACGATGATGAGGATCGATGCGCCGCCGAAGGGGAAGTTCTGGTTGGCGCCGAAGAACGACAGGGCGATGAGCGGGAGGAGCGCGATCAGGCCCAGGTAGAGGGATCCCGCGCTCGTGATGCGGGTGAGCACGTAGTTGAGGTACTCGGCCGTGGGACGGCCCGCGCGGATGCCGGGGATGAATCCGCCGTACTGCTTCATGTTGTCGGAGACCTCTTCAGGGTTGAAGGTGATCTGCACGTAGAAGAAGGTGAAGCCGATGGTGAGCAGGAAGAAGATCAGCATGTACACGGGCTGGTCGCCGTACACGAGGTTGTTCTGGATCCAGACCACCCAGGCCTTCGGGTCCTCCCCGACCTTGGGCTGGTTGAACTGCGTGATGAGCATCGGCAGGTACAGGATCGCCGATGCGAAGATCACGGGGATCACGCCGGCCATGTTCACCTTGATCGGGATGTAGGTGCTGCTGCCCCCGTAGGTGCGGCGCCCGACGACGCGCTTCGCGTACTGCACCGGGATGCGGCGCTGCGACTGCTCGACGAACACGACGGCGGCGACCACGAGCAGGCCCACGGCGAGCACGAGGGAGAAGACCTCCCAGCCCTGCGCCTCCTTGATGACCCACATGGCGCTGGGGAAGCTCGCGGCGATGGAGGTGAAGATGAGCAGCGACATGCCGTTGCCGATGCCGCGCTCGGTGATGAGCTCGCCGAACCACATGATGAGGCCGGTGCCGGCGGTCATCGCCATGATGATGAGCAGCTGCGCCCACCACACGTCGTTCG
>JASGDX010000007.1:0-7702 GCA_047606985.1 Leucobacter sp.
GACGAACGGCGACGTGATCGTCTTCACCACCGATGACGAGCTCTGGCATACGGAACCGGAGCCAGAGGGGTCCGACCTGCTCTCGTCGGCGAAGCACGCCGTGAAGCGGGTGTTCGGCGACATTCTCGGTATCGGGCCCACGACCGGGCACACCCTGGTGAAACGGGTCATCGCCGTCGAAGGCCAGACCGTCTCGTGCTGCGATGGCTCGGGAAGGGTGCTGGTCGACGGGGCAGCGCTCGAAGAGCCCTACGTGTATGACGATCTGCCATTCGCGCCCGGTGCGCTCGACTGCGATTCCCTGCCCGTCTCCACGCGCTGCTTCGGGGAAGTGACGGTGCCCGAGGGCATGATGCTGGTGCTCGGAGACCATCGCGCTATGAGTTCGGACGGCATCGCGGAGTGCCGCGGTTCCCCAGAAGCGGATGCCGACTGCGTGCGCTGGGTGCGTCGGGAAGACGTCGTCGGCGAGGTGTTCTCGGTGGTCTGGCCGCTCAACCGGTTCGGAGGGCTGCCATAGGGCTCGGCTCGCCCCGCACCCCCGCCCGAAGCTTGGATGGAGAGTCCATGCCCTCCGAGGACATGGCGCGAGCCAGGCTCGAGCCTCCGCTGAAGCCGACGAACTGCGCGAGCTGGTCCACGCTCAGCGCCGAGTACTGCGGGTCGCGCAGCATCGAAGCCGCCTGCATCACCCGCGACCGTCGCACCTCGGCTGCGACCGAGGTCCCGTGCTTCTGGAACAGCCGCTCGAGCTGCCTGCGGGAGAGGTGCACCTCCTCCGCGATCACGTCGGTCGTCATCTCGGGGTCGTTGCTGCGTATCTGGATCACCGAAAGCGCGAGCTTGAAGGGGTCGAGCGGGGCGCGCGCGACCGAACGTCCGCGGTTGGCCGACATCCCGTCGACGATGAGCGCGAGCAGCATCTCCTGCAGCAGGCGCTCGATGTAGTAGGAGCTCAGGCTCGACGGACGTTCGAAACGATCTCGGCCGGGCAGCTGATCGGCGAAGGCGATCGTCGGCCTGAGCAGCTGGGACTCGTCGTCGAGCAGCAGGAACGACTGATCGAACTGCCTGCCGATGACCTGCTGCGCCAACTCGATCGGAGCGTCGATGACGAGCAGGGTGCATTCGGAGAGGGCTTGCAACCTATATCCGTCGGTGAGGGTGAGAACCGCTTGCTGCGACGAGAGGTCGAGGCTCTCGCCGGCCGCAGCGCGCAGGGAGCCGTGACGCAGGGCGTACAGACGCAGTCGGGGCTGGGACGTCGTGCCGCTGTCGCCGGATGCGGGCCGCGGTGAAAAGGTCGCGGTGGGAGCGATCGTGGCGCCGTTCGCGACGACGATCTCCGCCACCGAGACCAAGCCGAAGACCGCATGTCGCAGAACACCCACCTGCGTCACCTGCATCGCAACTCCCGCCGCCGATCCGTTCGTCGTGCTCTGTCCCTACGGTAGCAAGCAGGACACCGGTCGCCCGTCTTTGACGGCCTCGCCGGAGCGTGTTGCCGCACGGCCCACCCGTTTCCTTCCGCAACCCCACCCGCGCCGAGTCGAGCGCAGCTGTTTCCGATCGTCGCGGTCGGGTAGGATCGAGCCAGTATGTTTTCTGTGCATAGCTTTGTACTCGACGTTCTGGGAACGCCGGTGCTCGTGGAGATCAGCGGCGACGAGGCCGCGAGCGCAAGGGACTCCGCGGTGAGGGTCTGGGGCGGACTGGTGATCGAGGCGCCCGGCGCGGCGATGCCGGCCGATGCCCGGCGCCTGCAGTTCTTCGTCGATCACGAGAGCGCCGTCGACTCCTTTCTGGACGAGCTCAGCAGCAAGGCGACGCTCGCGGGCATCGAGGCGCGTTCGGGCGAGTTGCTCATGCTGCATGCGGCAGGGCTGGCCGACCCTGAGACGGGGCGCGTCGTCGCATGCGTGGCGCCCTCGGGCACGGGGAAGACCACGCTTTCGAAGGCGGCCGCGGGGTTGTTGCGCTACGTCACCGACGAGACCGTCGCGGTGACGCGCGAAGGCGCGGTGATCCGGTACCCGAAACCGCTCTCGGTGAAGCAGCGGCAGGAGGCGGGCTGGTTGCCGAAGCTGCAGCGCAGGCCCGAGTCGTTCGGGCTCGAGGTCGCAGACGGTGAGGGGCTCGCGCTCGGCGCCGTATTGCTGTTGAGGCGGCGGAGCGCGGACGATGAGGACGGGAGCGGCGACCCGGGACTCGAACCGGTCGAGCTCTTCGAAGCGATGGTCCACATCGTTCGCGAGCTCTCCTATCTGGGGCGCATGCCCGAGCCGCTGCACTGGCTCGCGGGCACCCTGTGCAGCGTGGGCGGGGTGCGGCGGCTGAACTACCGGGAGGCGGATCAGGCCATCGTCGTGATCCGCTCGCTGCTCGGCAGCGCTCCGGCTGTCGACCCGAGTGCTGGTTCCAAGATGCTCGAACGATCCGACGATGAGCTTCGGCGATGGGAGAGCGCTCTCACCGCCGCGGCCGGGACTCGCTCGGCGCGGCGCCCGTTCGCAAGACTCGGGGCCGAGATCGATGATCTGCTCGTGGATCCCGAACGAGGTCAGGCGCTCGTCTTCATCGGGGGCACTGTCTCGCTCATCAGCTCCATCGCGGGTGTCGCGCTGGTCGCCGCTCGGCACGGGCTCGACGACTCGCAGCTGCGCGAGTGCCTGATCGGACTGTTCGGAGACCCGGGCGACGCGGAGGGCGACCCCATCGGCGAAGTGGTGGCCGCTCTGCTCGAGCACGGGATGCTGGTGGAATAGCGCCGAGCAGACGAACGGCAGGCGCTCCGATCGGCGGGCTCGAGGCGCCGGATCAGGCCGGATGACTGCGACCGGGCATTCGATGAGAATATCGAGCCGGGATCGGTGGCCGGGCGCGCCACGCGCTAGCCCCAGGTGGCCCCGGCATCGGCGGAGTGGACGAAGGCTTCTCCGGCCCACAGGTAGAGATCATCTCCGCTCGCAGCGACGGCGACCTCGCCGTCGGCGACGGCCGTCTCCGCGCAGGCGCCCGGCTCGGAGAGCACGCCCCCCGTCAGCGTTCGCGTGCGCACGCCGGCGCACTCCGTCTCGTTCGCGCTCGCGATCACCGCCCCGCCGTCGCTCAAGCCCACCGCGGCGGCGCCGGGCACGGCAACGGCATCCGACCAGTTCAGACCCTGATCTCCGGTGACCGAGACGGTGCGGTCTGGGCACAGCACGACCGCGGACTCGCCCGCAGCGGAGAGCGAGAGCGCTGCGCACGGCAGCTCGATATCGCCCGAGGGGGAGTGGGCGGTCGAGGGGGATGACGGATCGAGGTACCAGCTCGAGGCGAGGTCGTCATCGGCCGCCTGCCACGAGGCGCCGCTCACGAAGGAGCGGACGGCTTGCGGAGCGCAGTCGGCGTTGAGCGCCACCATGTGCGTCAGGCCGCCCTCATCGGCCGACAGGCCGAGTACCCGCGTGACGCCGAAGCTCTCGATCGGGCTGGGCTCCCAGGTGGCGCCCCCGTCGGAACTCGTCGTGACCGTGCCGGCGGGCTCCGGGCACGATCCCACCACCGCGCGGATCAGCGAACCGCCCGGGCTCACCGCCAGCATGCGCTGGGGCGCCGCGGCAGCGGCGGGGGACTCGGTGGGCGGCGGGCTGGGCTCGGGAGTATCGCTCGGAGTCGGTGTCGGCTGCGCGGTCCGGTCGGTCCGCGCAGGCGCGGTGGTCGCGGATTCCTGAGGCTGAGGCGAGGCCCAGCGGTCCTGCGTCAGAGCGGCCGCTGCGGCTGCCGCGGCGACGACCGTCAGAAGAATGACACCGATGATGGCGAGCGAACGCGATCCACTCAGCGCATTCTTCAAACGACCCATAGACGGCTGGACCCCACTTCCTTCCCAGAAACCCAACCGACAGTCTAGCCTCCGACGACGGGGAAGCTCCCTCCAGGCGTCTCGCCCTCGTCGTAGACGCTCGACGGCGGGCCGATGATGTTGGAGTCGGGGGTGCCGACCACCTGGTGGTCCTTGTTCGGGTAGTCGAAGCGCGAGAGCACCCACCGCATCGCCTCGAGACGGGCGCGCTTTTTGTCGTTCGACTTCACGACCGTCCACGGTGCCGTCGCCGTGTCCGTGTAGAAGAACATGGCCTCCTTGGCCTGGGTGTAGTCGTCCCACTTGTCGAGCGAGGCGAGATCGGTGGGGGAGAGCTTCCACTGCTTGACCTCGTCGTGACTGCGGGACGTGAAGCGAGCGTGCTGCTCGGCCTTGCCCACCGAGAACCAGAACTTGAACAGATGGATGCCCGAGTTGATGAGCATGAGCTCGAAACCGGGGGTCGATCGGGTGAACTCGAGGTACTGCTGCGGGGTGCAGTAGCCCATGACGCGCTCGACGCCCGCCCGGTTGTACCAGGAGCGGTCGAACATCACGATCTCTCCGGCGCAGGGCAGATGGGCGACATAGCGTTGGAAGTACCATTGCGTCTGCTCGCGCTCGGTGGGGATCTCGAGCGCCACCACGCGGGCGCCGCGGGGATTCATGTGCTCGGTGAAGCGCTTGATCGCTCCGCCCTTGCCCGCCGCATCCCGGCCCTCGAAGAGGATCACGATCTTCTGACCGGTCTCCTTGACCCAGGCCTGCAGCTTCAGCAGCTCGATCTGCAGCTTCCGCTTCTCGCGCTCGTACGCGACTCGCGAGATCTTCTTGTCGTAGGGATAGCCCTGGCGCCAGGGGGCGTCCGGGCCGTTGTTCTTCGAAACCTTGCCGCCCTTGCGCTGCAGCTCGGCGATCTCGTCGATCTCGGGCGTGATGTCGACCTGCCCCGGCTGGGCGAGCTCGAACTCCTCCGCGTCTTCAGTGGTCGGCTGGGGGGAGGACTCGTCTGCCATTCGGGCTCCTTCGCTCGTGATGATGCGCGAGTGCGCGCTTCCATGTTACGGCGCGAGGGGCCGCACCGTCAGGTGAAGTCGATGATGCCCGCCCTGGCCGCGGTGACGAGCACCTGCACGCGATCCCGAACATGCCACTTCGACATGATGCCCCCGAGATGCGCCTTGATCGTCCCCTCGGAGACGTGCAGGCTCTGCGCCATCTCGGCGTTCGACATGCCTTGGGCGAGATGCTGCAGCACCTCCTGCTCCCGATCGGTGAGCGCCTCGAGCGCGCCGGCGCCCGACGGCTTCGTATCGCGCACGTGCTTGACGAGCATGGCCGCGATGCGCGGGGAGAGCGAACTGGTGCCCTGGTGGGCCTGGCGCAGCGCGTTGACGATCTCGTCGGCGCTGGAGTCCTTCAGCATGTAGCCCGAGGCGCCGGCGCTCAGCATCGGCAGCACCGTCTCGGGGGTGTCGAGGGTGGTGACGGCGAGCACGCACATGTCGGGCCAGCGCTCGATGATCGCCTCGGTGGCCTCGATGCCGCCCATGCCGGGCATCTGCACGTCCATCATCACCACGTCAGGATGGAGCTGCTCGATCGCGTCGATCGCCTCGATGCCGTTCTCGGCCTCGCCGACTACCGTGATCCCCGGATCCCGGGACACGAAGTGCTTGAGCGCCACCCGCACCAGAGGGTCGTCATCGGTGATCAGCACTCGGATCTCGTCCATGTCGAAAGTCTAGCGTTGCGCGGGCCTTGGACCTTCAGTCAGCAAAACTCTGTCTTTTTGTCGGATGTGTGCTGCTCTCGCAGCCGAAAGGATGGGTGTCAGTAGAACTTTTAGCCAAAGAAGGGGGGTGGCACGGCTATGTTCTGGAACAATCTTGCTCGACTCTTGGGTTTCAAGTTTTAGCCGTTGATCCGCATCGCGGATCAGCCATACTAATACCATGGTCGATCGTATGGAAGTGAGAAGCGACCGCCGTCGCCGCTTCCGCTTCAGCGAGACCGAGCGGCTGAACCGGGCCGAGAGCACTGCTCTCGTCATCGTCACCGTCGGAATCGCCTCCATCGACTTCATCGGTCTGCTGACGACGCCCGGCGAGGATCCCGCCAGGGCGTCCGTCGGGATCGCGACCACACTGACGTTCGTCCTCTACGTATGGGCGCCGCTTCCGGCGATGATCGCGCTCGGCATCACCGTCGTGCTGTCGTTCCTCGTCGGTAACGAGATCTCGGGGCTCGTCTCCGCGGCGATCTCGGCCTGGCTCGTGATGCGCCTTGCGAATACGCCCTTGATCCTCGGGTACATGGGCGGGCTGCTGCTCGCGACCGCGTTCTTCGCCCGCGACAACAGCGCCGAAGGGGCGACCCTCGAGAACATCGCTCTGTCGCTCATCATCGCGACGGTGGCGGGCAGTGTCGGGCTCGCCCTGCGCATGGCCTATGCGCGCGGGCATCGTCTCGAGAACGAGCTCGCCGAGCAGTCCGAGCGCGAGCGCGAGGCCGTGCTCGCCGAGCGCCGGTGGATCGCCGGCGAACTGCACGACAGCATCGCCCATCACCTGACCGTCATCGCCATGCACGTGCAGCTGCTCGACGACGACGATGCTCGTCCGGCCTCTCAAGAGGCGATCCGCGTCGCCGCGCGCAAGGCGCTCAGCGATCTCCGCTTCGTGATCCAGATGGCGGAGGAGGCGCCTCGAGGGGCGGAGGTGCCGTCCGGCGATCTCGCGGCCGCCATCGACGAGGCGGTCGAGGAGTTCGAGGCGACCGGGCGCTCGGTGGTCCGGGAGGGGGATCCCGCCGACGAGAACATCCCCAGGGGCGCCGAGATCATCCTCGCGAGGATCGTGAGGGAATCGGCCACGAACATCCTCAAGTACGCAGGTCCCGGCGAGATCAGACTCGCCCTCGGCCTCGACGCCGAGGCGATCGCGCTGCAGATCCGCAGCCCGCTGCCGACGACGCCACGACGCGACCTGCCCTCGACGGGAACGGGCCTGAACCGCATGGCCGAGCGGGTGCTCGGCGTGAAAGGCGCGTTCAGTGCCGGTCCGGAGGGCGACACCTGGCTCGTCTCCGCGCGGCTTCCGATCTCCTGATTCCGGGTTCGAAGGCGAGGGGGGCGTCCCTGTCGGACGTGGCGACCGCCCCTGAGAAATCTGGCCAAAGGTCTAGTCTGCTTTAGACCTTTGGGCCCTCCCGGCCCATACTCGCGAAGGGTATTCTGGTGCCCGGGAATCCTTCTCCCGAAAACCGGCTAATACGTCGCCGCAGACCGCGTCGCCGGTTCGAGAGCCGCAACGGGCTATACGAAGAAATGGGGGGTCGGGCGCAGCTACATGCGCCCGTGCATATAGCCCGTTGCGGCACTGCTCAGCATAGACCCGATCGAGGTCTTCTGCGAGCGGTTTTCCGTTCGTTCCGCTTTTGACCGGATGGAACGCTCTGTGCTCCTCGGATGAGACCAATCGCAGATTCCATTGCCTTGATATCGACATTCGTCTACTTGACACCTAGACCTTTGGCTAGGTTAAACTTGCCGTACGTGTAAATTGCGTATCGCCGGAAGATCGGTGCAGATGCGCGCCTACGCTGGGCAATGTTTCAGGCAGTAGGGGGAAACCGCAGAACTTCATATGAAGATTCGGCAGGGTGGCTGGCTGGCGTCCGTTAAGGGAGTCAGGAATGGATTTGAATAACTCAATGGTGTTGGAGCTCGGGGCATCCCGGGTGGCACCGGGGTCTGCGAGTGCGGTGGAGAGCTGCACTCCGGAGCGCCTCGCGGCGCTCCTCGACACTCTCGTCCCATCGGGCAGCGTGTCGCTGCTCATCGGTGAGGCCGGA
>JASGDX010000008.1:0-4826 GCA_047606985.1 Leucobacter sp.
GCGGATCGGAGACCGGGACCGAGTCGCGCACGGAGTCCGAGCCCCGCTCCGAGTCCGCGGCGCAGCGCGACGCGGCAGCGAGTGCGAGCGGCGATGCCGGCGAGCGGCATCCCAACGAGGCCGCCGCCTCCTTCGGGCGTCCCATCTCCGACGTGCTGAGCGCCGCCGACATCGCCAGCATCGGCGCCGAACATTCGGCCGCCCCTGCATCCGCGGGCCAGACGACTGCGCCCACGGGCCCCGCGGCTGCGTCCGCGGCTCCCGAGGCACCCGCCCCCTCCGGCGCGCCCGCGGTGCAGACGGGCGCAGGCCCGGAGGAGCAGTCCGCACCGGCGTCGCGGTCCGAGAGCGCCGCGGGCCTCCCAGAGGCGTCGGCCGCCGGCGATCCCGCTTCCGACGCCGCATTCGACGGGGCCGAGGCGTCCCCCGGCATCGACGACCTGATCGAGCTGTGGCCCGAGTTGCTCGAGGAGATCCTGCAGCAGGACCGCGATGCCTGGAACGCGGTGCGCGCGGTCACCCCGCTCGCACTCGAGGGCGACGTGCTCACGATCGGCCTCGCCTCGCAGTCCGACCTGGCCGCGTTCAAGACGGTCGGCGCAGCTCCGCTGCGCGAGACCATCAACGCCGCCATCGGCGTGAGCGTGAAGTACGTGCCGAAGCGCGTGGCACCGCGCGAGGGCGCTGCCGCGCCGGGCGACGGCGCGGGGTCGCAGCAGCGCGCCTCGCAGCCCGACGCAGAGGAGCCCCACCGAGGCGGGCCCACCGGCGCGACGAGCGAGGCGGAGACGCGTTCCGCGTCCGATGGGACGGATCCGGTGGCACCGGTCGCGGGGCCGACGCCCTCCGCCGTATCCGCAGGGGCATCTTCCTCGGGCGGTGCGCAGACTCCGGCGGACGACGAGCGCGAGGCCGACATGAGTGATCCCGTGCAGCGCGCGGCCGCGCGGTTGAGCACGCTCGGCCCCGCGCTCGCCGCACCGGCCTGGGCCGGCCCCGTTCCCGCTGATCCCGGGGAACTCGAAGAGCCCGGGGAACTCGCTGAGCCCGGGGAGGATCGGCCGTCGGGCCACGAGGGAGCCGGGGTTGCCGCCTCAGGCGAGGCCGGCGCTGTTGCCCGCCCGTCGAACGGCGAAGGAGTCGAGACGCCCACTCCGAGCGAGCGGGGCGGTTTCGACGCCTCGGCAGACTCAGCACAGTCAGCGCCGGCTCACTCAAGCGACGATGCGGGGTTGAACGATGACGGCTACGATGCCGGCGACTACGGCGACGCCGGCCCCTCCGATGACCCGTACCCGGGAGGCGACCCGTACCCCGGAGGCGACCCGTACCCCGGAGGCGACCCGTACGCGGGAGGTCCGGCCGGTGGTTTCGACTCGTCGCGGGCTCCTCGCCCAACCGCCGATGAGGGTGAGATCGGTGGTTTCGGCTCGCAAGCTCGCTCGACCGCCGGAGCTCGCATGATCGCCGAAGCCACCCCAACCTCCGAAGCCCCCGAGGCATCCAACCCCAAGCGCACCGCGCCCGCATTCACCCGCTACGGCGAAGCCGTAGTGCGGGAGGTGCTCGGCGCCAGGTTCGTCGAGGAGCGACCGCTCCCGCCGCGATGACGGATCCCGAACCGATCGCCCGCACCGCACCCGCGGCGGTGCCCGCACCCGTAGCCCAGACCGACCGATCCCGTGAGGAGACCCCGTGTACGACGGCATCGTCCAAGACCTGATCGACGAGTTCGGCAGGCTCCCCGGCATCGGCCCGAAGTCGGCGCAGCGCATCGCCTTCCACATCCTGCAGACGCAGAACTTCGACGTGTCCCGGCTCGCCGAGCTGCTCGTCGACGTGCGCGAGAAGGTGCGCTTCTGCGAGGTGTGCGGCAACATCACGGAGCAGGAGCGATGCTCCGTCTGCCGCGATCCGCGCCGCGACCAGACCCTCATCTGCGTGGTCGAGGAGCCCAAGGACGTCGTCGCGATCGAGCGCACCCGCCAGTTCCGGGGCGTCTACCACGTGCTCGGCGGCGCCATCAGCCCCATCGACGGCATCGGGCCCGACGACCTCAGCATCCCCGCGCTCATGCGCCGCATCGGCGACGGCGCAGGCGACGAGGCCGTGCGCGAGGTGATCATCGCCACCGACCCGAACCTGGAGGGGGAGGCCACCGCCGCCTACCTGTCCCGGCTGCTCACGAGCATCGAGGTGCCCGTGTCGCGGCTCGCCTCGGGCCTGCCAGTGGGGGGCGATCTCGAGTTCGCCGACGAGGTCACGCTCGGTCGCGCCTTCGAGGGGCGCCGCCGCGTCGAGTGAGGCGATCCCGCGTCGAGTGAGGCGATCCCGCGTCGCTCGCTCCACGGTGAGGCCCCGGGTCCGGGCAGATCCTTCCCAGAGTCCGTCATTCTGCGCGAAGCCGCGGGATCTCACATCTCGCAGAAGTCGTCGTTCTGCGACTCCTCCGTCGCGCAGAACGACGAGAACACGACCATGAGAAGACCCTCGGGCACAGGCGTCGCCCGCCCGCCGTCCGATAGACTGGATCTTCGCAGAGCAATTTTGAGGAGGAACCCGCGTGGCATTGATCGTGCAGAAGTTCGGGGGTTCGTCAGTCGCCGATGCCGAGAGCATCAAGCGCGTCGCCAAGCGCATCGTCGAGACCCGCAGGGCGGGCAACGAGGTGGTCGTCGCGGTGAGCGCCATGGGCGACACCACCGACGAACTGCTCGACCTCGCCGACGCGTGCACGCCGATCCCCGCTCCGCGCGAGCTCGACATGCTGCTCACCGCGGGCGAGCGCATCTCGATGGCGCTGCTCGCCATGACCATCAAGGGCATGGGCGTCGAGGCGCTCTCCTTCACCGGCAGCCAGGCCGGCATGATCACCACGGCCGAGCACGGCTCCGCGAAGATCGTCGACGTCACCCCCGGTCGCGTGCGCGAGGCGCTCGACGAGGGCGCCGTCGCCATCGTCGCCGGCTTCCAGGGCTTCAGCCGCGACTCCCGCGACATCACCACGCTCGGCCGCGGCGGATCCGACACCACCGCCGTCGCACTCGCCGCAGCGCTCGGCGCCGACGTCTGCGAGATCTACACCGACGTCGACGGCATCTTCACCACCGATCCCCGCATCGTGCCCCTCGCGCGCAAGATCGACGCGATCACCGCCGAGGAGATGCTCGAGCTCGCCGCCGCCGGCGCGAAGGTGCTGCACCTGCGCGCCGTCGAGTACGCGCGGCGCCACGGGGTCGTGCTGCACGTCCGGTCGTCGTTCTCCGACGAGGCCGGCACCATCGTCTACGACCCCGCGAAGGGGCATCCGAAGGGAGACCAGGTGGAAGAGCCGATCATCACCGGCATCGCCGCAGAGAAGAGCGAGGCCAAGGTCACCGTGGCCGGCGTGCCCGACGCGCCCGGCAAGGCGGCGCGCATCTTCGAGATCGTCGCCAAGACGAACGCCAACGTCGACATGATCGTGCAGAACGTGTCGGCGGCGCAGACCAACCGCACCGACATCTCCTTCACGATCCCGCTCGGCGACGGCCGCCGCGTGATCGAGGCACTCGAGGCCGAGCGCGACGGGCTCGAGTTCGAGAGCCTGCAGTACGACGACCAGATCGCCAAGGTCGCCGTTGTCGGCGCAGGCATGCGCACCAGCACGGGAGTCTCCGCGCAGCTGTTTCGGGCGCTCTACGAGGCCGATATCAACATCGAGATGATCTCCACCTCCGAGATCCGCATCTCGGTCGTCACCCGCGCCGACCTCATGGACAAGGCGGTGCGCGTGCTGCACACCGCCTTCGGACTCGACGCCGACACCGAGGCCACCGTCTACGCGGGCACCGGCCGGTAGCCCTCGTCATTCTGCGCGAGTTGAGCGAGTCGCAGAATCCCAGTGCAGCAGATCCTGCGACTTCGCGCAGGATGACGATTAAGGACACCCTGAGAATGACCCAGCAGAGCATCAACGTCGCCGTCGTCGGCGCCACCGGCCAGGTGGGCGCCGTGATGCGCCGCCTCCTCGACGAGCGCGACTTCCCGATCCGCTCGCTGCGCCTCTTCTCGAGTGCGCGCTCCGCCGGCACGCAGCTCGAGTTCCGCGGCGAGCAGATCACCGTCGAAGACGTCGAGACCGCGGACAAGAGCGGCATCGACATCGCGCTCTTCTCGGCCGGCGGCGCCGCGTCGAAGCGGTACGCGCCCGAGTTCGCCGAGGCCGGCGCCATCGTCATCGACAACTCGAGCGCCTGGCGCCTCGATCCCGCCGTGCCGCTCGTGGTCAGCGAGGTCAACCCGCACGCCGCCGACGGCGTCGTCGCGGCGGGCAAGGGCATCATCGCCAACCCCAACTGCACCACCATGGCCGCGATGCCGGTGATGAAGGCCCTCGACGCCGAGGCCGGTCTCGAGCGGCTCGTCGTCACCACCTTCCAGGCGGTTTCGGGATCGGGTCTCGCCGGTGCGCGTGAGCTCGCCGGGCAGGCCGTCGCGGCCGTCGAGGCCGGCGGGATCGAGCGTCTCGTGCACGACGGCTCGGCCGTCGAGTTCCCCGAGCCCGAGATCTACGCGAAGACCATCGCGTTCGACGTGCTGCCCCTCGCGGGTTCGATCGTCGACGACGGCGAGGGCGAGACCGACGAGGAGAAGAAGCTGCGCAACGAGAGCCGCAAGATCCTCGAGCTGCCCGAGCTGCGCGTCGCGGGCACCTGCGTGCGCGTGCCCGTGTTCACCGGCCACTCGCTGTCGATCAACGCGGAGTTCGCGCGCCCCATCTCCGCCGACCGCGCTCGCGAGGTGCTCGCGTCGGCGCCCGGCGTCGAGCTGAGCGACGTGCCCAC
>JASGDX010000009.1:0-3481 GCA_047606985.1 Leucobacter sp.
ATGGGTGCGGGATCGGCGCGCGCCGATCCCGCACCCTTTCGCGTCCCCGGGTTGACCGCCGGTTGAGCGGGGTCGAAACCGGGGTGCCGGGAGGCTCGAGCGGAGGATTTCCCGGCTGATCTTGCGAGAACGGCCGGGAAATCCTCCGCTCGGCGGGTGCTCGGCGGGTGCTCGGCGGGTGCTCGGCGGGTGCTCGGCGGGGTCGGGTGCGGGAGTTCGGGTGCGGGATCCCCGCCGTTGTTACGGCTCTCACCGATACGACGGACCGAATGGCCGTGTTCCATCCGTTATAACGGTGAGCGCCGCAGTAACGGCGGGACGGCGGGACGGCGCCGGGACGGGGCTCGGCGCGCGGGTGCCGGCCCCCTTGCTCAACCGCCGACGCGCTCAGGCCGCCCGCCTCCGGGTTGCGAACCGCCGCCCGAGCAGCCCGTGCCGCGGGCTCAGCAGCCAGACCAGCCCGAAGGCGCAGCCCTGCACCACCACCACGAGCCCGCCGGGCGAGGCGTCGAGCCAGTAGCTCAGGTAGATGCCCACGGCGGAGCAGAGCGCCGACGCGCACGGTGCGATGACGAGCATGCGGCCGAAGCGGTCGGTGAGCAGGTACGCGGTCGCCCCGGGGATGATGAGCATCGCGACCACGAGCACCACGCCGACCACCTGGATCGCGACGACCGAGGTGAGCGCGAGCAGCCCGAGCAGCAGCGCCCCGAGGAAGCGCGGCGACAGCCCGATCGCGTGGGCGTGCGTGGGGTCGAAGGCGTACAGGGTCAGGTCGCGGCGCTTGATCACGAGGATCGCGAAGGCGACGGCGGCGAGCACGCCGATCTGCGCGAGGTCGCCGTTCGAGACGCCGAGGATGTTGCCGAAGATGATGTGGCTCAGGTCGGTCTGGCTGGGCGTCACGGAGATGAGCACGAGGCCGAGCGCGAACAGGGTGCTGAACACGATGCCGATGGCGGCGTCCTCCTTGACCCGGCTCGTGCCGCGGATCGCACCGATGAGCGCCACCGACAGGAAGCCGAAGACCAGCGCCCCCAGTGCGAACGGTGCGCCGACCGCGTAGGCGAGGACCACGCCGGGCAGCACCGCGTGCGAGACCGCGTCGCCCATCAGCGACCAGCCGGTCAGCACGAGCCAGCACGACAGCAGCGCGCACACGATCGCCGCGATCGCGGTGGTGACGAGCGCCCGCAGCATGAAGTCGTACTGCAGGGGCTCGAGGAGCAGGTCGAGGGGGTTCATGCGCCGCCTCCCTCGGGCGCATCGAGCGGGTCGAGCCCGAAGGCGCGCGCGAGGTTCTCCGGCCGCAGCGCCTCGGCGACCGAGCCGTGGAACAGCACCCGGCGCAGCAGCAGCACCGCCTCGTCGGCGAGCTGCGGCAGCGCGTGCAGGTCGTGCGTGGACACGAGCACCGCGCGGCCGTCGTCGGCGAGTTCGCGCAGCAGGCGCACGATGGTGCCCTCGCTGCGCTTGTCGACGCCGGCGAAGGGCTCGTCGAGCAGCAGGATCCCGGCGTCCTGCGCGATGCCGCGCGCCACGAACGCCCGCTTGCGCTGCCCGCCGGAGAGCCGGCCGATCTGCCGGTCGGCGTATTCGCTCAGCTCGACCCGCTCGAGCGCCTCGTCGACGGCGGCGCGGTCGGCGGCCCGCGGCCGGCGCATCGGACCCTGCCGCCCGTAGCGCCCCATCATCACCACGTCGCGCACCGAGACCGGGAAGGCCCAGTCGACGTCCTCGCTCTGCGGCACGTAGCCGACGAGCCCGCGTTTGCGGGCGGCGGCGGGATCCGCGCCGTCGAGCAGCACCTCGCCGCGATCCGAGCGCACCATGCCCATGATCGTCTTGAACAGGGTCGACTTGCCCGAGCCGTTCATGCCGATGAGGCCGGTGACGCGGCCGGCTTCGACCTCGAGGTCGACGCCGTCGAGTGCGACCGTCTCGCCGTAGCGCACGACGAGGTCGCGCACCCGGATCGACGGGGGTGCGGGATCCGCGCCGGTGGCGGGCGGGGGGTGCATCTCTTGCAAGATCGGCGCCTCTCTTTCAACGTCGTTCTGCGGGAGCTCGCGAGTCGCAGAATCTCGGCGGTGGATCCTGCGGATCGCCTGGCCCGGTGGGGCCGCCGCGAAACGCGAGAAACGCCGGCGCGTTTCTCCTTGAGCGTTTCGCGCACGCAGGATGACGGGCGTGGGGTCTCGGCGTTCTACCCCGACATGCTCGCTCCGTCCCCGCTCAGACCGGAGACGATCGTGTCGGCGTCGTAGCGGATGAGGTCGAGGTAGCTCGGCACCGGCCCGTCGGCCTCGGAGAGCGAGTCGACGTAGAGCGTGCCGCCGAAGGCCGTGCCCGTGGCCTCGACGACCTGCCGCATCGGCTTGTCCGACACCGTCGACTCGCAGAACACGGCGGGCACGTCGCGGTCGCGCACGAACTCGATCGTCTCGGCGATCTGCTGCGGGGTGGCCTGCTGCTCGGCGTTGACGGGCCAGATGTAGCGCTCGGCGAGGCCGGCGTCGCGCGCGAGGTAGGAGAAGGCCCCCTCGCAGGTCACGAGGGCGCGCTGGCGCTCGGGCAGCCCGGCGAGCTCGGCGGCGAGCTCCTTCCGGATCCCGTGCAGCTCGGCCTGGTAGGCGTCGCCGTTCGCCCGGTAGTCGCCGGCGTGCTGCGGGTCGAGGTCGCTGAACGCCTCGACCATGTTGTCCACGTAGATCTGCACGTTCACGGGGCTCATCCAGGCGTGGGGGTTCGGCTTGCCCGCGTAGGCGTCCTCGGTGATGTCCATGACGTCGACGCCCTCCGAGACCACGACGTGCGGCACGTCGACCGAGTCGATGAACTGCTCGAACCAGGCCTCCAGCCCGAGGCCGTTGTCGAGGATCAGGTCGGCCTCCGAGGCCTTCGCCACGTCGAGCGGGGTGGGCTCGTAGCCGTGGATCTCGGCCCCGGTCTTCGTGATCGAGCGCACCTCGAGGTGGTCTCCCGCGACGTGCTGGGCGATGTCGGCCAGCACCGTGAAGGTGGTGAGCACCACCGGCTTGCCGTCGCCGGATGCCGCGCCTCCGCCGGCCGCTCCGGATCCCGGGCCGATGCCCGAGCAGCCCGCGAGCAGCGCTCCCGTCACCGCGACCGTGCCGACGGATGCGAGGACTCCGCGGATGCGCATCGGAACGGCCTTTCCAGATGGTGTGAACATATAAGTTCGTCTAGACGAACTTATCTCACTATACGACCGTACTCCCACTCGTGGCAAGCGCCTCGCGCCCCCGGTTACACCGGCCGCGTGGCCACGCTCGAGGAGGTGCGACGGATCGCGCTCGCGCTGCCGGAGGTCGTCGAGGGCGTCGACGGGCACCGGGGCGGGGCCGTCTGGCGCACGAAGCGGGGCGCGGTGGTACGGGAGCGGCCGCCGAGCGCGACCGACCTCGCGCAGCTCGCCTCGCTCGGCCGCGAGTGGCCCGAGGGCGTCGTGATCGCGCGC
>JASGDX010000010.1:0-5038 GCA_047606985.1 Leucobacter sp.
CTGCTCGCGGCTCAGCTCGGCGACGGCCCCGGCGATGGCGTCGCGCAGCCGCTCGGGCCGGGCGGTGACGGATCCGGGACGGGTGCGCGCCAGCGTCT
This sequence comes from Leucobacter sp., assembly GCA_047606985.1. GTDB lineage: Bacteria > Actinomycetota > Actinomycetes > Actinomycetales > Microbacteriaceae > Leucobacter. The sequence goes on from JASGDX010000010.1 coordinate 99, forward strand.
CGGCGTAGTCGAGGTAGGCGTCGGCGACCACGAGCGGCCACAGCGCGCGGTCGAAGTCGATGGGGCGGGGGACCGCGCTCCAGTCGATGCCTCGCGCGAAGCGCTGTTCGGGGCTCGGCGGCAGCGACCCGTAGAGGGTCTTCGCGCGGAAGGGCACTCCGCGCCGGGAGGTGACGTGCAGGATCGGCTCGCGCCCCGACGGCTCGTAGCGCAGGCCGCCCGGCGCATCGGCGTCCTCGAGGAAGCGGCCGCCGCGGCCGATGGTCAGCAGTGCCATCGTGTCGAAGAAGCCCATGCCCATGCCGCGCACGATCGCCCGCGATCCGGGCTCGATGCGGTCGAGGGGCTGCTCGACGGGGCTCGCCGGCCGCACCCACGTCAGCTCGGGCCGACCGGCGAGCGTAGCCGCCAGCTCGCGCTCGGCCGGGGTCTGCTCGCGAGGCATCCAACCCGTCGCGAGGATCACGGCGTCGGCTGCGACGCGGCCGCCGTCGGAGAGCCGCACGACATCCCGGGCGGGGCCGCCGTGGGCCTCCCTCTCCCCGCGGGTTCCGCGCTCGATGCCGACGGCCGCCGCGCGGTGGCGGATCACGCGCACGCCGGCGGGCAACGAGGCGACCGCGCGGTGGTAGCACCAGCTCAGATACTCGCCGTAGAGCGCGCGGCTGGGGTGCGACTCGGGTCGGGTGCCGGCGAGCTCGTCGCGGTACTCGGCGGCGAGTCCGTCGCGCACGGGGTGGGCGTCGAAGGACGCCACATGGGCGGGCGGGATCTCGGCGAGGCGCTCCGCGAACTCGGGATCGAGGGCTTCGGGTTCGACGGCTGCGGCACCGCGTGCTGCGGGATCGCCGCCGCGCTCAGCCTCGCCGCCGGTTGCGGGATCGGCGCTCGCCGGGGCGGAGAGGTCGCCCGACGCGGGGTTTTCCGTCACGGGGTCGGCCGGTGCGGAGCGGGTCGGTGCGGAGTCGGCGGTTGCGGGATCGACCCGGAGTGCCGCCTCGTTGCCGGGCGCGTCATCGCCGTCGAGCAGGGATTCGCCGCTAGGTGAGGTGTTGCCGTCAGGCACGGGATCAACGTCAGGTGCGGGGTCGTCGCCGAGCCGGGGGTTGCTGCTAGGCGCGGGGCTGCTATCAGGCGCGGATTTGATGCGGAGCGCGGGATCGGCGCCGACTCCGTCCGTCCCCGCCCCGGCGCGGCGCACGAGCAGGCACCACTCGTAGAGCGTTGGTCCAGGGCGCACCGGTCCCGCCACCGTGCTGCCCGGCTCGGTGAACAGCGTGACGGCGTGCGCGAGCGTGTTCATGCACAGTTCGCGGGTCTGGTCGGTGCGCCAGATGCGGCCGGCACCAGACTGCTCGGGGTCGATGACGTGCAGGTCGATCCCGAGCCGATTGGCGGGCTCACCCGGGTCGGCGGTCTCGCTCAGACTCGCGATCTCGCTCAGATTGGCGCCGATGCGCTCGATGAGGGAGGCCCCGCGGGGTCCGGCTCCGACGAGCGCGATGGAGGCGCGTCGAAGCTCGGAGGTCATGCAACCGTTATACGCCGGGGCCGCGGACCGCGCGAAAGCGCATGACCGAATGTGACGGGATCCCGCAGCCCGTCCCGCCCCGGTCGAACCCGGCGGGAGCCGTTCTTACGGCGCTCACCGTTCTTGCGGATGAAACCTTGTGGATCCGTCCGCAGGAACGGTGAGCGCCGCAGGAACGGTGGGCGACGACCGACGCTGGGTCGCTCCGCCTGCCCTGGCGCCGCGGGAGCCCGGCCGGCGGCTCGATCCCGCAGCGGTTTCGTGAAGTTCTGTGACAGCGACATTTTCACAATCCTTATGGCACATATAACAATTGCTTTCGCTGCGCCGAACGATGCGCAGACACCCATCAACCCGCGGTCCGCCGCAAGACATCCTAGAGGAGCCCCCACATGAACAAGCGCCGTGTCGCCTGGATCGGAGCCGTAGCCGCCATCGCGATCGCGATGACCGGCTGCTCCGCGAGCGGGGGCGGCGGGGGAGACTCCGCCGGCGGTGCGTCTTCGGGCGGCACCGTCACCTACCTCGAGCCGCAGACCTGGAACACCCTGTACCCGCCCTCGGCCGGCTTCTACCCCAACGGCGGCATCATCAACCAGATCACCGACCGCCTGCTCTACCAGAACCCCGAGACGCTCGAGCTCGAGCCGTGGATCGCGACCGAGCTGCCCGAGGTCAACGACGACGCCACCGAGTACACCTTCACGCTGCGCGACGGCGTCACCTACTCGGACGGCACTCCGCTCGACGCGGAGAACGTGGTGAAGAACTTCGACCTCTACGGCAAGGGCGACTCCGATCGCGCGCTGCCGGTGTCGGAGGCCATCAACAACTACGACCACGGCGAGGTCGTCGACGAGCACACCGTGAAGTTCCACTTCTCAGCCCCGTCGCCCGGCTTCGCGCAGGCCGTCTCCACGATCAACTCGGGCCTCGTGTCGAACGACACGCTCGACCGCACCAACGAGGAGTTCGGCCCGGGCAACGCGAAGGAGATCATCGGCAGCGGCCCCTTCGTCATCTCCGACGAGCAGCTCGGCAGCGAGCTGAAGGTCGTGAAGCGCGAGGACTACGACTGGGCGCCGCCGTCGCGCGAGCACCAGGGCCCGGCGCAGATCGACGGCGTCGACTTCATCGTGGCCGGCGAGGACAGCGTGCGCGTCGGCACCGTCGTCGCGGGCCAGGCCGACATCGCCCGCACGATCCCGGCCCCCGACGAAACGCAGTTCGCGGCCGACGGCCTCAGCCTCGTCGTGGCGTCGACGAACGGCGTCAACAACAGCTTGAGCTTCCGCCCGACGAGCACGCAGCTCTCCGACATCAAGGTGCGCCAGGCCGTCATCGCGGGTATCGACCGCCAGGCCATCGTCGACACCCTGTTCACCGACAGCTACCCGCTCGCCACGGGCATCCTCGCGAAGAGCGCCCAGGGCTACGTCGACACCTCATCGGCCTATGCGCACGACCCGGAGAAGGCCGAGCAGCTGCTCGACGAGGCCGGCTGGAAGCCGGGAGCAGACGGCATCCGCGAGAAGGACGGCCAGCGCCTCACGATCACCTTCAACGAGGCGCTGCCGCAGCCGCGCTCCAAGGAGGTCGTGACCCTGATCCAGGAGCAGCTCGCGCCCCTCGGCATCGAGGTCAAGCTGTTCCCCGGCGACCAGGCCGCGCAGGACGAGGCCCGGCTCGACGCCGACACGATCCAGGTCTACCACTCGATGGTCGGCCGCGCCGACTTCGACGTGCTGAAGTCGCAGTTGTACTCCACCAACCGCAACGCGCTGCTCAACCTCGACACCGAGAGCGGCAAGATCTACGACGAGGAGCTCGACCAGCTGCTCGCGAAGATCGCCTCGGTGCCCACCTCCGAGGAGCGCCAGCAGGCCTCCGAGGCCGCGCAGCAGCGCATCGTCGACCAGGCCTATGTGCTGCCGCTCTTCGAGGAACCGCAGGTCTTCGGCCTCACCTCCAGGGTGCACGGCTTCAGCACCGAGTCGATCGGCAGGCCCTCGTTCTACGAGGTGACGCTCGAGAAGTAGGCGGCTCGCCCGCGAGCGGGTCGCAGGATCTCTCACCGGGATCCCGTGACCCGCTCGCAAGCTCTCTCCGCGCAGGATGACGGAGAGAGCCGGCGGCAGACATCCCGACCCGTTCGACAGGCTCGATGACCGCCACCGTGCCCAACCCAGAGAAAGCGAGTACCCGACCGTGAGTCCGACCGCTCTGCTGCGACGCGTTGGCCAGGCCTTCCTGGTGCTCGCGCTCGCCTACACGGCAGCATACGTGCTGCTCGCGGCGCTGCCAGGCGACGCCGTCATGGCGCGCTTCGGCAGTCCCGACCTGGGGCTGAGCCCCGAGCAGCTCGCCGAGATCCGCGCCTCCTACGGCGTCGACCGCCCGATCGTCACGCGCTACCTCGACTCGATCGGAGCGTTCCTGAGCGGGGATCTGGGGTACTCGGTGGCCAGCGGGGCGGCGGTCTCCGACCTGATCGCCGAGGCGCTGCCGTCGACGCTCGCGCTCGCGGGCATCGCGCTCGCGGGGGCCGTGTTCCTGGCCGTGGTCATCGCCTTCACCGCGAGCTACGGCAAGGGGCGGTGGCTGCGCCGCCTCTTCCGCAACCTGCCGCCGCTGTTCGTATCGCTGCCGGTGTTCTGGATCGGCATCGTGCTCATCCAGGTGTTCTCGTTCAAGCTCGGGCTCGTACCGGTGATCGGGGCGAGCCCGGCGCAGGCGCTGATCCTGCCCGCGATCACGCTGACGATCCCGATCGCCGCTCCGCTCGCGCAGGTCTTCCTGCGCAGCATCGACGAGGTGCGCGAGCAGCCCTTCGTGAACGTGGTGCGGGCGCGCGGGGCCAGCACCTCCTGGCTGCTGTGGCGCAACGTCGCCCCCAACGCGCTGCTGCCAGCGCTCACCATGGCCGGTCTGCTCTTCGGGGAGCTGGTGGGCGGCGCGATCGTCACCGAGGCCGTCTTCGGGCGGGTCGGGATCGGCAGCCTCACCGCGCAGGCCGTCGCGCAGCGCGACACCCCGGTGCTGCTGGCGGTCGTGGTGATCGCCACGGCGGTGTTCGTCACCATCAACCTCCTGGTCGATCTGCTGTACCCCGTGCTCGATGCGCGGTTGCGGCATCGCGGCGGCGGGCGCTCCGCGAGGCGGGCCGGATCGGCCGGCGCGGGATCGGCCGGCGTCTCGGCGGAGGGGGCCGTGCCGGCCGATCCCGAGCCGACCGGAGCAGAGCCCGCCGGAACCCGAGCGCCCCGCGCCACCGTCCGCGACACCGCCCTCGAGACCGCAGGAGAGACCCGATGACCTCGACCGCAACCGGCCCGGCGATCCTGCCGGCATCGTCCGCCGCGCCTGCCGCGTCGGCCGCGCCTGCCGCGTCGGCCCCGCCCGCCGCGTC
>JASGDX010000011.1:0-9199 GCA_047606985.1 Leucobacter sp.
CGAGCGCCCAGTACTCGATGCGGAACTTCTCCGCGTCATCGATGGGTGCGTAGCTCGAGAGCGCCTCGGCGCCGCGCATCACGTTGATCGCGTTCAGATAGAACTCGCCCGCCACCCGCGCGGTCTGCTTGTCCCTGCCGTAGGAGAACATGCCGACGCCCGGCACGAGCACGATGAGGGGATCCGCGCCGCGCATCGCCGGGCTCGATTCGTCCGCATGCGCCTCGTAGTAGGCCCGGTAGTCGGCGCGGTACTCCCCGTGCAGTTCGTGGAGGCGCTCGAGCTGCCGCTCGACGCTCGCCGTCGCGGGCAGATCGAGGATCATCGGCTTCACCTTGGTGCGGAGGAAATGGTCGGGGCAGCTCGTGCCCAGCGATGCGAGCGGGTGCAGGCGCTCGCGCGACAGGAAATCGAGCACCACCGGGTCATCGGTGAAATGACCCACCATCGCATGATCGTGCGAGGCGATACCCCGGATCGCTGGCGCGAGCGCTGCGGCGCGGGCGCGGCGCTCGGCCTCGGGCAGCGCATCGTAGCCGGGGACGACCGGACCGAACGGGTCGGCCCTGCCGTGCTCCGCGATATAAGCGGCAGCGGTATCGATGATCCACAGCGAGTTCCGCTCGCATTCCTCGCTCGTCTCCCCCCACGCCGTGATCCCGTGCCCGCCCAGGATGCAGCCGACGGCCTGCGGGTTGGCCTCCTTGATCGCGGCGATGTCGAGGCCCAGCTGGAAGCCCGGGCGCCGCCACGGCACCCACACGACCCGGTCGCCGAAGATCGTCGCGGTGAGTTCCTCCCCGTCGGCGGCGGTGGCGATCGCGATACCCGAGTCCGGGTGCAGATGATCCACGTGCGGAGCATCGACCAGGCCGTGCATCGCGGTGTCGATCGAGGGCGCGGCCCCGCCCGTGCCATGCAGGCAGTAGCCGAGGGCGGCCACCATCTCGTCCTCGCGCTCCACCCCGGGATAGACGCCCGTGAGCGCGCGCAGCCGATCCACCCGCAACGCCGACAGCCCCGCCGGGGTGAGCGTGCCGAGGTCGCCGCCCGATCCCTTCACCCACATGAGCTCGACATCACCGCCGGTCACGGGATCCTGCGCGATCCCCTTCGCAGAGGTGTTGCCGCCCGCGAAGTTCGTGTTCTTCCTATCAGCACCCAAACGATTGGAACGGGAGATGAGGGCGTCGACGGCGGGGTGGGACATAGGGCCTCCAAGCTCAGTAATGTTTCTTCGTGTGAATTTAACACGATAAAACATCCACGCCAAGTGCCCGATCGCTGAAACCTCGATCGGAGACGCGAACCGCCCGGTTCAGAGCACCTCGAGACGATCCCGGTAGGGCAGCAGCCGCGGATCGCCGGGAGGCAGCTCGGTGACGAGTGTCGAAATATCTGCCAGGTCGAAGGCCGCACCGAGGGAGCGCTTGCCCAGCTTGGCCGAGTCCACGCAGAGCACGGTGCGTTCGGATGCCGCGGCGAGATGCCGCTTCACCTCGGACTCCGCAAGCGATGCCTCTGAACTGCCGATCTCCGGACTGAGCGCCGCGGCGGAGGCGAAGAACACGTCCGTATGCATGAGCCGGGCGCCGGCATTCGCGATGGGACCCACCAGGCTGCCCGTCATGGGCTCATGGGTGCCGCCGGTGAGCTGGGGAATCACACCGGGCAGGCGCGTCAACAGCTCGAAGGTCTGCACGGAGTTCGTGCACACGCTGAGCTCTCCGTGATCGCCCAGCATCTCGGCCAGCGCGTTGACGGTGGTCGAGGCGTCGAGTGCGATGGCGCCGCGAGTCGGCACGAGGGCGAGAGCCTTCCTGGCGATCGTTCGTTTGGCGGTGATCCGGGTGGCGAGCCGATCGTCGTAGCTGCGCGGGGCTGGAGCGGCGATGGCGCCGCCGCGCACTCTCCGCAGCATGCCATCGGCCTCGAGCAGCTCGAGGTCGCGACGGATGGTCATGGCCGAGACATCGAAACTGCTTCGCGCCTGCTCGATCGAGATCTGGCCGAGCCGCTGCACGAGCTCGGCGAGGGCTCGGCGCCGGAGTTCTCCATCGATACTGCCGTTCACTGCCATGTATCCGAGCCTAGCGACTCGACGCTACGCGAGTGCCATCATGACCTCTCTCGCCGCCGAACAACGTCGCGCCTGGCTGCTGCAGCGCCTGCGCGACACGCGGCGGTCTCTAGGCCTCCAGCTAGGCCCCCCAGCCCGCTTGCACGCCGCCGATGCGATCGGTCTCGATGCGCTGCTGATAGCCGGACTCGGCATATGCGCGCATCGGATCGGCCGGCAGGCCACGCGACTCCCGCCACTCGGCGAGGGCGGGGCGCACGTCGGTGTAGAAGGCGTCCATGAAGATCTCGTTCGCGGCGAGCACGTCGTTCGAGGTGTGCGCGGCCGCGAGGGCGTCGCCGTCGAGCAGCAGCGCCCGCGCCGTCATCTCCTGCACGTTCAGCACAGAGCGGATCTGGCCGGGGATCTTCGCCTCGACGTTGTGGCACTGGTCGAGCATGAACGTGACATCGGGGTGGTTCAGTCCGCCCCCGCGGATCACCTCGGTTAGGATGCGGAACAGCTGGAACGGGTCGGCTGCGCCCACGATGAGATCGTCGTCGGCGTAGAAGCGCGAGTTGAAGTCGAAGGAGCCGAGCTTGCCCAGCCGCAGCAACTGCATCACGATGAACTCGATGTTGGTGCCCGGGGCGTGGTGGCCGGTGTCGAGGCAGACCATCGCGCGGTCGCCGAGGGCCGCCACCTGTGTGTACGATGTGCCCCAGTCGGGCACATCGGTGTGGTAGAACGCCGGTTCGAAGAACTTGTATTCGAGCACGAGGCGCTGCTCGTCCGAGAGCCGCGCATAGATGGTCTCGAGGGAGTCGTGCAGCCGATCCTGCCTGGCGCGCATATCGGCCTGTCCGGGATAGTTGGATCCCTCGGCGAGCCAGATCTTCAGATCGCGGGATCCGGTCAGATCCATGACGTCGATGCAGGCGAGGTGGTGGTCGATCGCCTTGCGGCGGATGCGGTCGTCCTCGTGGGTGAGCGCCCCGAACTTGTAGTCGTCGTCCTGGAAGGTGTTGGAGTTGACGGTGCCCAGCGAGACGCCCTGATCCGCGGCGAAATCGCGCAGCGCGCCGAAATCGTCGACCCGATCCCAGGGGATGTGCAGCGCCACAGCGGGAGCGAGGCCGGTGAGCCGATGCACCTGCGCGGCGTCGGCGATCTTCTCGAATGGATCGCGCGGAGTGCCGGCGGTCGCGAACACCTTGAAACGGGTGCCCGAGTTGCCGAAGGCCCATGAGGGCACCTCGATGGCCTGCCGCTCGAGGGCGGATCGGATCTCGGGGGTCAGGATCGTCGTCATGATCTCGTTTTCTGTGCGATGCCGTGTGGTGCGGGCCGTGCGGTGCGGGCCGTGGAGCGGCGACCGGGCGGCCACCGGGCGGATCAGCGCTCGACGCCGGAGCGGTGCCTGTCGAGCTGGTCTTCGAGGTTGAACACTTCGCGGAGCCGGGGCGCTTCCTGATCGGGGCGACCGTCGGAGGCGATGAGGAAGCCGGCCATCTCGCTCTCCCACGCAGCGGTGCGCGGATCCTCGGCGAGCAGGCGCTGGGCCCGGTCGTCGTCGTCGACCTCGTAGACGCCGACGAGCAGGCCGTCCTCCCTCACGAACAGGGAGTAGCCGCGCCGGCCGGAGGCCTCGATGGCCTCGAGCATCTCGGGCCAGACCGCCGCATGGCGATCGACGTACTCGGCGAGCCGCTCGGGCTTCACCTGCATCTGGAAGCAGACGCGCATCGTTCCTCCTGGAGATGTGGTGGGTGCGGGCTGCGGGATCCCGAACTTGCCCCGATCGGGATCCCGCAGCCCGCGACGGCCTCTAGAAATCGAAGTCGTCGATGTTGTCGGCGTTGAACCGGTAGGGCTCGCCGAGCAGCACGACTCCGTCCGCGCCGACGGTGTAGCTGCCGAGCCGGCCGGCCTCGAAGGTGTCGCCCTCGGCGCCGGTGATGTCGCCCGCGACGAGCGCCTGCGCCGCGTAGGCCGTCAGGTAGCCGAGATCCTCCGGGTTCCAGAGGGCGAACTCGGTGACGGTGCCGTCCTCGACGTACTCGCGCATCTGGTTGGGGGTGCCGAGGCCCGTGAGTGCGACCTCGCCCTTCGCGTCGGAGGTCGACAGGTAGCGGGCGGCGGCGGCGATGCCGACCGTGGTGGGCGAGACGATGCCCTTCAGATCCGGGTAGGTCTGCAGCAGCGCCGCGGTCTTGTCGAACGAGGTCTGATCGTCGTCATCGCCGTACACGACCTCGACGAGCTCGATGTCGGGGTGATCGGCCTCGAGATCCTCCTTCATGAGGTCGATCCAGGTGTTCTGGTTGGTGGCGTTGGCGGACGCCGAGAGCACGGCGATCTGGCCCTTGTCGCCGATCTGCTCGGCGATCATGTCGACCTGCACCTGGGCGATGCCCGCGGCGTCGGCCTGGTTGACGAAGAGGTCGCGGCAGTCGGCGTCGGTATCCGAATCGAAGGTGACCACCTTCACGTCGTTGTCGCGCGCCTCGTTGAGCGCGTCGCAGATGGCCTGCGGGTCGTTGGCCGAGACCGCGAGCGCGTCGACCCCCTGCTGAGTGGCGGTGTTGATGAAGCTCACCTGCGCATCCGGCGTGGCCTCGGAGGGGCCGACCTCGTTGAAGGTGCCGCCGAACTCCTCGACGGCCGCCTTGCCGCCCTTGCTCGAAGTGTCGAAGTAGGGATTGCCGAGGTTCTTCGGCAGGAAGGTGACGCTCACGGCCTCGCCGGATCCCGCATCGGATCCGCCTTCGGTGCCGCTGCCGCCTCCCGAGCAGCCGGAGAGCAGCAGCGCCGCGCTTGCCGTCAGCGCGATGAGCGCCCCGGCCTTCTTGTTTTTCTGGAACCGCATCGTTCATTCTTCCTTTCATGCCCTGATGGGCGGTGGGTGTGCGATGGAGAAGTGTCGTTGAGGTCAGTTGGCGTTCGTCGGCGCGCCCGCGATACGGCGTCTGGTGCCGGGCCTGCGCCGATCGCGGATCGCGGCGAAGAGGCTGGACGAGACGACGGCGGCGATGAGCAGCACGCCGGTGATGATGTTGATCACGTCGGAGGTGACGTTGGCGAGGCGCAGCGCGCTGGCGAGCACCCCGATGAGGAGCACGCCCGCGATGACGCCGTGCAGCGCTCCGCGCCCGCCGAAGATCGAGACTCCGCCCAGCAGCACGGCGGCGATCACCTGCATCTCCATGCCGGTGGCGTTGTCGCCGCGGGCGCTGCCGTAGCGGAGGGTGTAGTAGACGCCGGCGAGGGCGGCGACCGTGCCGCTCAGCACGAAGAGCCACAGCTTGGTCCTCGCGATGTCGATGCCCGAGAAGCGCGCGGCCTCTGAGGAGAGCCCGATGGCGTAGACGCCGCGGCCGAACCTGGTGAAGTGGAGCATGACGGCGAACGCGACGGCCAGGAGGACGAACAGGATCGTGACCACGGGCACGCCGGTCGAGCCGATCTTCGCCTTCGCGAGCGAGGTCCAGAAGCCGGGGAATTCGGTGACGGCGGTAGTGCCGAGCAGGCCGACCGCGAGACCGCGGTACAGGGCGAGCGTGCCGATGGTCACGGCGAGGGAGGGGAGGCCGATCGCGGTGACGAGCCAGCCGTTGATGAATCCGCAGATCACGCCGCCGAGCAGGGCGAGTGCGATGACGAGTTCGAAGGGGAGGCCCGCCTGGGTGAGCACCCCCGTGAGCACGCTCGAGAATCCGACCACGCTCGCGACGGAGAGGTCGATCTCTCCGGTGACGATGATCGCGGTCATCGGCAGCGCGATGATGAGGATCGGGAACACGTCGAGCAGCAGGTAGGTCATGGTGATCTTGCTGCCGAAGTTGGGCAGCGCCGCCGTCGCGACGATCACGACCGCGACGAACAGCGCGATGATGGCGAACTCGCGGGTCGCGAAGAGGCGCTGCCACAGCGGCCGGTCGTACTCGCGGATCGGGCGCGGCGTCGCGGCGGTCGTGCTCGGGGGTGCCGTGGTGGCGCTCATCGCTGAGCCTCCCGTTCTTCGAGGAGTCTGCGGTGCTGCCGCAGGGCGAGCACCCGGTCGAGCACGATCGCGCCGATGATGAGCGCGCCGACGACGGCGCGCTGCCAGAAGTCGGGCACTCCGAGCACGGGCAGCGTGCGGTTGATGGTCATCAGCAGCACGGCGCCGATCGCGGCGCCCCACACGGTGCCGACGCCGCCGAAGATCGCCACGCCGCCGATGACCGCTGCACCGACGGCTTCGAGCTCCCAGCCTGAGCCCGCCTGGGAGTTGATCGTGCCGTACCGGGCGGCGTAGAGCACGCCGGCGAAGCCGGAGAGAGCGCCGGAGAGCACGAATGCGGCGAGGATGCGACGGGTGACGGGCAGGCCGAAGAGCTCGGCGGCAGCGGGATCGGAGCCCAGCGCGTAGTTCTCTCGGCCGGATCGGGTGTTGCGCATCCACCATGCGACCGCGATCAGCACGACGAGGGCGAGGATCGTGAGCACCGGGACCGACAGGATCTGCGCGGTGCCCAGCCCCAGGAAGGCCTTCGGCATGTCGGAGGCGTTGACGCGGTCCGAGCCGGTCCAGAGCACGTTGACGCCTCGGAAGGCGTACATCGTGCCGAGGGTGATCACGAGCGAGGGCACCTTCGCGAATGCGACGAGTGCGCCGTTGATCAGCCCGAGCAGACCGCCGAACACCACCGCGATCGCGATGACGGCGACGATCGGGATGCCGGGCACGTCGATGAAGAGGCGTCCGGTGAGGTAGGCGCTGAGTCCGAGCACCGATCCGACCGAGAGGTCGACGTTGCGGGTGATGAGCACGACGGCCTGACCGACCGCTACGAGCGCGAGCAGCGACGGGGTCAGCCACATGTCGCGGTAGCCGTCCGGAGAGAACAGGAAGTTCGGGTTCTTGACGGTGGCGGCTGCGATGACGAGCAGCACGGCGAGTACGATGCTCGCCTCGCGTGCGCGAGCGACGCTCTTCAGCGCGCGGGATACGGGGCTCCCGGGCCGCGGGCCGCGCGCACCGGAGCCCTGCGCCAGCTCGGGCGCGCCTGTGGCGGGGGCGGTGCTCATGCCGGGACCTCCGCGCGCTCGGCAGCGCTCTGCGTTGCGGCGCGCATGACGTTCTCCTGGGTGGCGTGCTCACGGTCGATCGTGGCGGTGACACGGCCCTCGCGCATCACGACGACGCGATCCGCCATCCCGAGCACCTCGGGCAGCTCGCTCGAGATCATGAGCACCGCCATGCCCTGCCCCGCGAGCGCGGACAGCAGCCGGTGCACCTCGGCCTTGGTGCCGACGTCGATGCCTCGCGTGGGCTCGTCGATGATGAGCACGCGCGGCTCGGTGGCGAGCCACTTGCCGAGCACCACCTTCTGCTGGTTGCCGCCCGAGAGGGTGCCGGCGAGGGTGCTCATCGCGCTGGTCTTCACCGACAGCTGCTCCGACCAGGGGCGGGCCGCCCGGTGCTCGGCGCCGGAGGTGATGAAGCCCAGCCTGGCGATCGATCCGAGGATCACCGAGGCCGTATTGCGGGCGACGCTCTCCTCGAGCACGAGGCCCTGTTTGCGACGGTCCTCCGGCACGAGCGCGATGCCCGCGCGCATGGCCGCGGTCGGCCTGCCCCGGGGGACGGCTCTGCCCGCGACCTTCACGGTGCCATGCGTGTAACCGTCGACGCCGAAGACGGCGCGGGCGACCTCGCTGCGGCCGGCGCCGACGAGTCCCGCAAGCCCGACGACCTCGCCGGCGCGCACCGTGAAGCTGATGTCGTGGAAGACGCCGGGAGCCGTGAGCCCTTCGACCTCGAGGAGCGGCTCCCCGATCTCGGTCTGCGTCTTGGGGAACAGCTCGGTGATCTCGCGGCCCACCATCTCGGCGACGACTCCGTCGGGGGTGGTCTCCTCGATCGCGCGGGTGGAGACGTAGCTGCCGTCGCGCATGACGGTGATGGTGTCGCAGAGGGAGAAGACCTCGTCGAAGCGATGCGAGATGAAGACGAGGGCGCGCCCTTCGTCGCGCAGCGCGCGGGCTACGTGGAAGAGCCGGTCGACCTCGACGCCGGAGAGCGCCGCGGTGGGCTCGTCCATGATGAGCACGCGGGCGTCGAGCGAGATCGCCTTCGCGATCTCGATCATCTGCTGGTCGGCGATCGAGAGCCCGTCGGCGGTGCGGTCGGGGTCCATCGTCACGCCGAGGCGCCCGAACAGATCCTCGACCTCGGCTCGCATGCGCGGGCGGTCGATGCGGCCGAAGCGGCCGCGCGGCTGGCGGCCCATGAAGATGTTCTCGGTGACGGAGAGATCGGGGAAGAGCGTCGGCTCCTGGTAGATGACGGCGATGCCCGCCCGCTTGGCCTCGGCGGTCGACGAGAAGTCGACGGATTCTCCCGCGAGGGACATGTCGCCGTCGTCGCGGCGATAGACGCCCGCGATGATCTTGACGAGTGTGGACTTGCCCGCGCCGTTCTCGCCCACGAGGGCGTGGATGGATCCCGGTGAGAGCGCGAGATCGGCGTCGCGGAGCGCGATGACCTGCCCGAACGTCTTGCTCACGTGGCGAAGCTCGAGCAGCGGCGCGGTAGCCGCCCTCGGCGTCGAAGCATTCGCTGACATAGCCCCTCTTCATCGAGATGTTGAATCGGTTCAATAACCGTATTTCAGACACATTACGGGAATATCTCCGGAATTATCAATACCTTTGGCGCGGCGTGTTGTTTTCGTTATTGAAGTGTTTCAATCCGAGGTAGTCTGGATGCGGGACCGATCGAGGAGGTCGAAGGTGGCCGTGAGCATCCGCGACGTGGCGCGCGAGGCGGGTGTCTCCGTCGGCACGGTCTCGAACGTGCTCAACCGGCCGGGGATCGTGGCCCCGGCCACCGCCGACCGCGTCTCCCTGGCCATCGAGAAGCTCGGCTTCGTGCGCAACGATGTCGCTCGCCAGCTCCGGGTGGGGCGCAGCCGATCGATCGGCCTCGTGGTGCTCGACGGCCGCAACCCGTTCTTCGCCGACCTCGCAGCGGGTGCTCAGCGGGCCGCGCTCAGCCACGGGTACACGGTACTCACCGGCAGCAGCGACGACCGCCCCGAGCAGGAGGCCGAGCTGCTGAGCCTCTTCCAGGAGCAGCGGGTCACGGGGATC
>JASGDX010000012.1:0-6073 GCA_047606985.1 Leucobacter sp.
CAACACGCCGTCTCGACGCGCGCGAGACGGCGTGTTGCGACTCCCACTTTCACGCGCAGAGGTGCATGGACGTCGGCGACAGGGCAGCGGCAACGTGGGGGCGAACGGAGGCGGCGGGGGCGCACCCCGCCGCAAGCTGCGTCAGCGCACGAGCGAGCGGAGACGCCGCAGCGCCACCGAGAGCGTGGCGAGCCCCGCGTCCCCGTCCGAGCAGACCGCGTCGAGCGCCTCGTCGAGCACGCGGCGCCCTGAGGCCGTGCCCCGCTCGAGCCAGGCGTCGATCCGGTCGGCCGCCGCTCCGCTCTCCGTCTGATCGAGCACGGAGACGGTGAGCTCGATCATCACGGCGTAGAGGTCGTCGCGCATGGCCGCGCGGGCCATGGAGCCCCAGCGGTCGTCCTGCGGCAGGGCGGTCACGCCGCTCAGCAGGTCGTCGAAGCGCATGCGCGAGGACAGCTCGAAGTACACGCTCGCGACCTCGTCGACGTCCCACTCGCGCAGCCTGGCCTGCTCGACGATGTCGAGCAGCGGCATCGCGGCCAGCAGCCCTGCCCCGCGCCGCGCCAGGGCGGTCGGCACGCCGGCCGCCTCGAGCTCGCGCACGCGGTCCTCGAAGCGTCGCAGCTCGTCGCCGCGCAGCATCCCGCCCAGCCCCGCCGAGAGGCGGGCGACCTGATCGCCGAACAGCTCGATCTCGGTGCCGATGTCCACGCGCTCGTCGCGGTGCTGCACGAACCAGCGCGTGGCGCGGTCGAGCAGCCGGCGGAAGGTCAGGTACAGGTCGGTCTGCACCGCGGTGGTCACGACGTTGTCGGTGGCCTCGACCTCGATGACGAAGCCGCGCAGGTCGAACACCTCGCGGGTCACCACGTAGGCGCGGGCGATCTGCTCGCTCGAAGCACCCGTCTCGTCCGCTGCGCGGTAGGCGAAGGTGATCCCGCCGCGGTTGACCATGGAGTTGACCACCGAGTTCACGATGATCTCGGAGCGCAGCGGGTGGGCGGAGAGGTCGCCCTCGTAGCGCTCGCGGATCGGGCCGGGGAAGTACTCGGCGAGCGTGCGCGCGAACCAGGGGTCGTCGGAGAGGTCGGTCACGGCGAGGTCGGCCTTCAGCGCCAGCTTCGCGTAGGCGACGAGCACCGAGAACTCGGGCCGGGTGAGGCCGCGCTGCTCGGCGACGCGGGTCTGGATCTCGCTCGCGCTCGGCAGGAACTCGAGCTCGCGGTCGAGCTCGTCGCGCTCCTCGAGCCACTCCATGAGGCGCTCGTGCGAGGGCAGCATCTCCGCCGCGTTCTCGCGCGAGTTGCCCAGCAGCACGTTCTGCTCGTAGTTGTCGCGCAGCACCTGCACCCCGACCTCGTCGGTCATGGAGCGCAGCAGCTCGTTGCGCCCCTCGCGATCGAAGCGGCCCTCGCGCTCGAGCGCGCCGAGCAGGATCTTGATGTTCACCTCGCGGTCGGAGGTGCCCACACCCGCGGAGTTGTCGATGGCGTCGGTGTTGATGCGCACGCCCGAGAGCGCGGCCTCGATGCGGCCGCGCTGCGAGACGCCGAGGTTGCCGCCCTCGCCGACCACCCGCACGCGCAGCTCGTCGCCGTTCACGCGGATCGCGTCGTTGCCGCGGTCGCCGATCTCGCCGTTCGTCTCGCTGCTGGCCTTGATGTAGGTGCCGATGCCGCCGTTCCAGAGCAGGTCGACGGGGGCGAGCAGCACGGCGCGCTTCAGCTCGGCGGGGGTGAGCGACCCGACCGCGGCGTCGAGGCCGAGGGCCTCGGCCATCTGCGGGCTCACGGGGATCGACTTCGCCGACAGCGGGAACACCCCGCCGCCCTCGGAGATGAGCGATCGGTCGTAGTCGTCCCACGACGAGCCCGGCAGGTCGAAGATCCGCTGCCGCTCGGCGAAGCCCGACGCGGCGTCGGGATCGGGGTCCACGAACACGTGCCGGTGGTCGAAGGCCGCCACCAGCCGGATGTGCTCCGAGCGCAGCATGCCGTTGCCGAACACGTCGCCGGACATGTCGCCGATGCCGACGACGGTGAAGTCCTCGGTCTGGGTGTCGTGGCCGAGCTCGCGGAAGTGGCGCTTCACCGACTCCCACGCGCCGCGCGCCGTGATGCCCATGCCCTTGTGGTCGTAGCCGGCCGAGCCGCCCGACGCGAAGGCGTCGTCGAGCCAGTAGCCGTACTCGGCCGAGATGGCGTTCGCGATGTCGGAGAACGAGGCCGTGCCCTTGTCGGCGGCGACCACGAGGTAGGGATCGTCGCCGTCATGGCGCACCACGCGCTCGGGGGGCAGCACCTCGGAGCCGTGACGGTTGTCGGTGATGTCGAGCAGGCCGCGGATGAAGGTGCGGTAGGCGGCCTTGCCGCCCTCGAGCCAGGCGGCACGATCGCTCGGCGAGGGCAGCTGCTTCGCGAAGAAGCCGCCCTTCGAGCCCGTCGGCACGATCACCGCGTTCTTGACCATCTGCGCCTTCACGAGGCCCAGCACCTCGGTGCGGAAGTCCTCGCGCCGGTCGCTCCAGCGCAGGCCGCCGCGGGCGACCTTGCCGAAGCGCAGGTGCACGCCCTCGACCTGGGGCGAGTACACCCAGATCTCGGCCATCGGGTGCGGCTTGGGCAGGCCGGGCACGCGCGCGCAGTCGAGCTTCATCGACACCCACGGCTTGGGCAGGCCGTCGGGGCCGGGCTGGTAGAAGTTGGTGCGCCAGGTCGCCTCGATGACGCCGATGATGGAGCGCAGGATGCGGTCGTGGTCGAGGCTCGAGACCGCGTCGAGGGCGCTGCGCAGCGACGACCCGAGCTCGGCGGTGCGGGCCTCGCGGTCGCCCTCGGCGTCGGGATCGAAGCGCGCCTCGAACAGGCGCACCAGATCGGCGGCGATGCCGGGGTTCTCGATGATCGCCTGCTCGATGTAGTCGACGGAGAAAGCCGAGCCGACCTGCCGCAGGTACATGCTGATGGCGCGCAGGATCACGATCTGGCGCCAGCCGAGCCCCGCCAGCAGCACGAGCGCGTTGAGACGGTCGCTCTCGGCGTCGCCCTTCCACACGGCTTTGAAGGTCTCGGTGAACTGCTCGCCCCACTCGGCGTCGCCCCACAGGCCCTCGTCGGCGACCACGAGGCCGAAGTCGGAGATGTAGCGGGTGCCGTCGGGCAGCGAGATGCTGTTGGGGCGCTCATCGGCCACGTCGACGCCGAGATCGGTGAGCAGCGGGAGCACGCGGGTGAGCGGGTACTGGTCGTGCGACACCACCGTGAGGAAGCGCTTCGCGGGATCCTCGTCCTCGGGGGTGTAGAGGTGCACCGCGAACTCGGCGCCCTGCTCCAGGCTCTCGAGCAGGGCGACGTCGCCGAGCGCCTCGTGCGGCGGCACGTACTCCTTGTACGACTCGGGGAAGGCGCTGCCGTAGCGGCTGAGCAGCTTCGCGGCCTCCACCTCGTCGTAGGTCTCGTGGAGGGCGTCGACGAAGCCCTGGTCCCAGCTGCGGATGGCCGCCTCGAGACGCGACTGCAGCTCTGCCTCGGAGACGTCGGCGATGGTGGCGCCCTTCGGCAGGCGCACCACGAAGTGCAGCTGCGCGAGGGGCGAGTCGCCGACGCGGGTGGCGTGGTCGACCTGCTCGGCGCCGAACGCGTCGCGCAGCAGCGCCTCCACGCGCAGGCGCACGGTGGTGTTGTAGCGATCCCGCGGCAGGAAGACGAGCGCCGAGACGAAGCGCCCGAATTCGTCCGGCCGCAGGAAGATGCGGGATCGCCTGCGCTCGCGCAGGCGGCTCACCTCGCCGGCGACGGCCAGCAGGTGCGCGGGATCGTCCTGGAACAGCTCGTCGCGCGGGTACTGCTCGAGCACCTGCAGCAGGTCCTTGCCCGAGTGCGAGTTGGAGGCGAAGCCCGAGGACTCGAGCACGGCCCGCACCTTGGCGCCGACGATCGGCAGCGTGAGCACCGACGAGGCGTAGGCGACCGAGGTGAACATGCCGAGGAAGCGGCGCTCGCCGGTGACGTTGCCCGCCTCGTCGAAGGTGCGCACGCCGATGTAGTCGAGGTAGACGTCGCGATGCACGGTGGCCCGCGAGTTGGCCTTGGTGATGGTGAGCAGACGGGCGTCGCGGGCGGTGCGCTGCGCCTCGGGCCGCAGCTTGGCGACCGCGGCGGCTGGCTTGCGCAGGATCCCGAGCCCGGTGTGGGGCAGCGCCCGCAGCGTCTCCTCGCCGTCCTCATCGGTCTCGAGCACGTGCTCGCGATAGCCGAGGAACGTGAAGTTGTCCTCGGCGAGCCAGCTCAGGAACTCGACGGTCGGGGCGATCTCGGCGTGGTCGACCGTCGCCGGGGCCGCCGTGCGCAGGTCGGTGACGATGTCGAGGCAGGCGCGGCGCATGGCCTGCCAGTCGTTCACGGCGGCGTGCACGTCGCCGAGCACGCTCCGCAGCCGATCCTCGAGCTCGGCGCGGCTCTCCTCGGTGGGCACCCGGTCGACCTCGAGGTGGATCCACGACTCCAGCTGGCCGCCGTGGGCGCCCACCTCGAGCAGCTCGCCGTCGTCGTCGCGGCGCACCGACATGAGAGGGTGCATGAGCATGTGCACGGTCAGCCCGTGGGCGGCGATGGCCGCGGTCACCGAGTCGACGAGGAACGGCGAGTCGTCGGTGCAGATGTCGACGATGGTGCGGCGGGAGGTCCAGCCGTGATCCCGCAGCGTCGGCGTGAACACCGCCACGAGCGTCTCGCCGGGCGCGCGCCGCGAGGCGAGCAGGCGCATCGAACGCGCCGAGCCGACGACGTCGCGCGGCTCGCGCTCGGCGAGGTCCTCCTCGTCGACCTGCTCGATCAGGCGTTCGATCCCCGGCTTGAGCGCGGGATCGAGATCCTCGATCGCGCCGCGGAGTTCGGTCATTGCGTCTGTAGTGCTCATGAACCTCGTTGTCCCGTCTCGCAGTCCGAATTGGGCCGTCTCCGGCCCGGCTCACGCCCAGCATAGCCCGCCACCGCTACGCTGGTGGGAGTTCCTGTCCGGAGGCCCAGAGGAGGCAGCCACCATGTCGAAGATCGCCCTCGTGCGCCAGCCGAGCCCACTGCTCGACGACGGGATCGTCGACCACATCGAGAAGGTGGCCGTCGACCTGGATCGCGCCCGTGAGCAGTGGCGCGGCTACGTCTCGGCGCTGCAACTGCACGGCTGGGAGACCATCGAGACGGATCCGGCCGACGACTGCCCCGACTCGGTGTTCATCGAGGACACGGTCGTGATGTTCCGCAACGTCGCCGTGATCAGCCGACCGGGCGCCGACAGCCGCAAGCCCGAGACCGAGGGCACGCGCCGCGCGCTCGCCGGCCTCGGCTGCCCGATCGCGGAGATCCGCGAGCCGGGCACGCTCGACGGCGGCGACGTGCTGAAGATCGGCGACACCGTGTACGTGGGCCGCGGTGGCCGCACCAACGCCGAGGGCGTCGCGCAGCTGCGCCGCATCCTCGCCCCGCTCGGCGGCAGGGTCGTGGCCGTGCCCGTCACGAAGGTGCTGCATCTCAAGACCGCCGTCACCGCGCTGCCCGACGGCACCGTGATCGGCTACCCCGACTTCGTCGACAACCCCGGCATCTTCCCGGCGTTCCTGCCCGTGCCGGAGCCGCACGGCACCGCAGTCGTGTGCCTCAGCGACTCCGAACTGCTCATCTCGGCGTCGGCGCCGCGCACCGCCGAGATGCTGCGGGATCTGGGCTACTCGGTCGCCGAGGTCGAGATATCGGAGTTCGAGAAGCTCGAGGGCTGCCCCACCTGCCTGTCGGTGCGGGTCCGCTGCCTGGACTGAGGCGCCGGGACCCGCCGCCTTCCGCGCCCTCTTTTCCGCCGAACCCCGCGGCGCTTCCGCAGCGGGCTCCGCGCCGCGCCTCCTTCTCCGCCGACTCCCCACCTTTCTGCCGACTCCCTACCGAAATCGCGTGATTTCGGTAGGGAGTCGGTGTTTCAATGGGGACTCGGCGACGGGATCCCGCCGCTTACACCGTCTCCTCGAGGTCGAGCGTCGGCGTGGGCCGCGTGAAGAAGCGGGTGATGATGAGCAGGATGATCA
>JASGDX010000013.1:0-4824 GCA_047606985.1 Leucobacter sp.
CTGGCAGATCGCCGCCACGACGGGCCCGCTCGCGGGATCGCCGCTGCCGACGGCCGTCGAGGCCTTCGGCGCGCTCTTCGGCCTGCTGGCCAGCCCGGAGATGTGGCTCGCGACCTGGGACACGGTCTACATGGCCCTGCTGGGCCTGGTGATCGCGACCGTCGCCGGCGTGCTGCTCGGCATCGGGATCGGGGTCTCGCCGCTCGCGATGCACGCGACGCGCGTGCCGCTCGAGTTCCTGAAGCCGATCCCGCCGATCGTGATCCTGCCGGTGGTCGTGCTCGTGCTCGGGCCCACCGCGGGCATGGGGGTCTTCCTGGTGTTCATGGGCTGCTTCGTGTCGATCGTGGTGCAGGCCTCGGCGGGCGTCTTCGACACGGATCCCGTCGCGAAGGCCACGGGCCAGTCGTACGGGCTGAGCTCGGCCTCGATCCTCGGCAGCATCGTGCTGCCGAGCTCCCTGCCCTACATCGGCACCGCCGTGCGCGTGGCCGCGCCGACCGCCCTCATCGTCGCGGTCGTGGCCGGGCTGCTGGGCGGAGGACCCGGGCTCGGGCAGAGCCTGCTGCTGAGCCAGATCTCGGGCAACCAGGATCAGCTGTTCGCCTACGTGCTGATCCTCGGCATCCTCGGCCTCATCGTGCAGGGGCTCAGCCAGTGGGGCGAGCGCCGCCTGCTGCACTGGCACCCGCAGTACCGGAAGCAGGTGGTGTGATGACCCCGACCTCGACCGTGCTCATCCGCACCAGGGAGGCCCGCAGACAGAGGCGCAGCGGCCTGCCCAAGTGGCTGCTCGTCGGCGCCGAGATCCTCGTGCCGATCCTGCTGCTCGCGCTGTGGTGGTTCGCCTCGGCGAACTCGACCAACACTTTCTTCCCGCCGCTGCAGAACATCCTGCAGCGTCTCGTGGAGCTGGTCGGCACGCCGATATTCTGGGGGAACGTCGGCTCCTCGGTGGGCAATCTCGTGCTCTCGTTCCTGCTGGCCTGCGTGCTCGGCGTGCTGCTGGGCATCGCGCTCGGCACCGTGCGGTGGCTGTCGGCGTTCGTGGAGCCGACGATCCACTTCTTCCGCGCGATCCCCCCGGTCGCGCTCGTGCCGATCTTCGTGTCGTTGATCGGCTTCGGCAACGAGACCCGTATCCTGTCGATCACGCTGTCGGCGCTGTTCCCGGTGCTGATCTCCACGATCGACGGCATCCACGCCACCGACCCTGATCGCCGCGCCGTCGGCCGCATCTATCGGCTGAGCTGGTGGGACCGCACCTTCTCGGTCGCGCTGCCGGAGGCGAGCCCCCGCATCCTCTCGGGCATGCAGGTGAGCCTCATCACGGCGTTCGTCGTGATGATCGCGAGCGAGATGCTCGGGGCGTCGCAGGGACTCGGGGCGGCCACCCTGCTCGCGCAGCAGTCCTTCATGATCGCCGACATGTGGGTCGGCATCCTCGTGCTGGGCATCCTCGGCTACGCCGCGACCGCCCTGCTCTCCCTCTTCCGGCGCAGTGTGCTGCGCTGGTACATTGCCATCCGACAGCAGGAGAAGAACCTATGAACGCCACCGCCACCGAGATCGTGCCGCGCCTGAGCGTGCAGGGCCTCGCGAAGACCTACGACACGAAGAAGGGCGCGGTGCCGGTCATCGCCGACCTCACCTTCGACGTCAACGCCGCCGAGGTGGTCTGCATCGTCGGCCCCTCGGGCATCGGCAAGACCACGCTGCTGAAATGCCTCACCGGCCTGCAGTCGATCACCTCGGGGTCGGCCCGCATCGACGGCAAGCTCATCGACGGCCCGCCAGAGGAGATGGCGCTCGTCTTCCAGGAGTACACGCGTTCGCTGATGCCGTGGCTCACGGTCGAGAAGAACGTGCGCCTGCCGCTGAAGCACCTGCGCCTGCCCGTCGCCGAGCGGGAGGAGCGCATCGGCTCCGCACTCGCCGCCGTCGGCCTCGCGGGGGCCGAGAGCAAGTACCCGTGGCAGCTGTCGGGCGGCATGCAGCAGCGCGTCGCCATCGCCCGCGCGATCGCCTACCGGCCCGAGGTGCTCATCATGGACGAGCCCTTCGCCTCCGTCGACGCGCAGACCCGCTTCGAGCTCGAGGACCTCTGCCTCAAGATCCGCGACCAGTTCGGCATGACCATCGTCGTCGTCACCCACGACATCGACGAGGCCGTCTACCTCTCCGACCGGGTCGTGGTGCTCGGCGAGCGGCCCGCCCGCGTCACTGAGACCATCGAGATCGACTTCGGCGGATCCCGAGATCAGATCACCACCCGCGCGCAGCACGAGTTCGCCGAGCTGCGCACCCGCATCCTCGAGCTCATCCGGAAGGCCGGTTAGCGTGGGAGGGCGGCGGGGGACCGGCGCCGCTGCGGGCGCGCGCGGCTACGAGCGCTTCGGCGGACGGGCGGCGGAGTTCGTCTCGGAGTCGGCGCCCTGGTGGCGGGAGCGGCCGGCCGCTCCCGCCGGCGCCCCCAACGTCGTCGTGATGCTGATCGACGACCTGGGCTTCAGCGATCTCGGCCCGTTCGGCAGCGAGATCCCGACTCCCAACATCGACGCGCTCGCGGGGGAGGGGTGGGTGTTCACGAACTACCGCACCGCCCCCATGTGCTCTCCGGCGCGGGCCGCGCTCATGACGGGGCTCAACCCGCATCGCGCGGGCTTCGGGTACGTCGCGCACACCGATCCCGGCTATCCGGGCTTCACGTGCGAGCTGCCCGAGGACGCGCCGACCCTCGCCGAGTCGCTGCGGGCCGGCGGATACGCCACCTTCGCGGTGGGCAAGTGGCACCTCACGGTCGAGTCGCGGCTGCACGACGCGGCCGACAAGTCGTCGTGGCCGCTGCAGCGCGGCTTCGACCGCTACTTCGGCAGCATGGACGGCTTCACCTCGCTGCACCATCCGCACCGGCTCGTGCGCGACAACTCGGTGGTCGACGTGCCCGAGTTCCCCGACGGCTACTTCCTCACCGACCAGCTCACCGAAGAGGCGCTCGCGATGATCGACGAGCTGCGCGTCAACGACGCGGCCAAGCCGTTCTTCCTCTACTACGCGCACACCTCGGTGCACGGCCCCATCCAGGCGAAGGCGGCCGACATCGAGCGCCACCGCGGGCGCTACGAAGCCGGCTGGAACGCGCTGCGCGAGGCCCGGTTCGCCCGCCAGCGGGAGCTCGGGATCGTGCCGCCGCACGCCGAGCTGCCCGAGGATGCGATCGCCGACGGCGACCGCATCCCGCGCTGGGAGCTGCTGAGCGACGAGGAGCGCGAGCTCTTCGCGCGCCACATGGAGGTCTACGCCGCCGCGGTCGACGAGGTCGATCAGAGCGTCGGCCGGCTGCTGGCCCACCTCGAGCGTATGGGCGAGCGCGAGAACACCATCGTGGTGCTCGCGAGCGACAACGGCGGCACCGCCGAGGGCGGTCCGAGCGGCACGCGCAGCTACTTCGCGCAGTTCGGTCACGCCGCGCCGGTGCCCGAGGACTGGGTGCGCGACGTGCCCCGCGATCCCGCCGACATCGGCGGCCCGAGGCTCTTCTCGCAGTACCCCACCGGCTGGGCGCGGGTGTCGAACACGCCCTTCCGCTCCTTCAAGTCGTCCACCTACGAGGGCGGGGTGCACGCGCCGCTCGTGGTGTCGTGGCCCGCTGCGCCGACGGGCGAGCGCGGGCTGCGGGATCAGTTCGTGTTCGTGTCCGACCTGGCGCCCACGATCCTCGAACTGACGGGGATCCCGCCGCTCGCCGAGCTGCGCGGGCGGCCGGCGCAGGAGCCCGACGGCCGCAGCGTGGCCTCCGTGCTCTCCGACCCGGCCGCAGAGGGGCGCGAGGCGCAGTACTTCGAGTGCGTGGGGCGCCGGGCCATGGTCGACGGGGAGTGGAAGGCGGTCTCCTCGCAGCCGCCGAGGCGCGACGAGGGCGCGGCAGGAGGGACGTGGGAGCTGTACCATCTCGCCGACGACCCCACCGAGACCCGGGATCTCGCCGGCGCCGACCCCGAGCGCACGGCGGCGCTCGCCGAGCGCTGGCGCGAGGAGGCCTGGCGCAACGCGGTGTTCCCGCTCGACGACGACGGCACGCTGCACGCCAACCGGCCGGAGACCGAGGCCCCGCTCTCGGCCCCCGTGTCGCTCGCGCCGTTCCGGCCGCCGCTCGAGCGCTTCCGCTCGGCGCAGCTGACGGTGCTGAAGTCGTTCGCCGTCGAGGCCTCGCTCCTGCTCGATGCCGGCGCAGCCGGCGTGGTCGTCGCCCACGGCGACCAGGGAGGCGGCTACCTGCTCGCCATCGAGGACGGCGCGCCGCTCATCTCGTACAACGCCTACGGCGACATGCACCGCGCCAGGGGCGCCGCTCTCGCCGAGGGTGCGCACGAGCTGGTGCTGCGCGTCGACGAGCTCGACGGGCTCCGCTGGCGGCTGCGGCTCGAGGTCGACGGCGAGCCGTCGGCCGAGATCGCGGCAGTGCCGATGCTGCTCGGCATGGCGCCCTTCACCGGCATCAGCGCGGGGTACGACTACGGCGGGCCGGTCGACTGGGAGCTGCACGAGCGGCACCGCTCGTTCCGCTTCGCGGGCGGCGCGATCGAGCGCATCCGCTACGTGCCGGGCGCGCGCTCGAAGCACGACTCCACGGTGCTGCGAGCCATCGGCGAGGCCGTGGCGGAGCTGGCGGACTGAGCGATGGCGGGCGGATTCCCTGCGGGCGTCGTCGAGGAGACGCTGCGCGCCCGCGAGGCCGCGGCTGAGCTCGGCGGCGGGGCGTTCGCCACGGTCTCCGACGCGTCGCGGGTCGAGCGCGAGCTCGACCGGGCGGCGCGGCTCGAC
>JASGDX010000014.1:0-6975 GCA_047606985.1 Leucobacter sp.
CGCGAGACGGCGTGTTGCGACTCCCATTTCCGCGGGGTCAGCGGGTGTGAGCCTGCGATCGCGGGCACGATGGGCTGAAGATCGCCGCGGGCGGTAGGCTGAGCCCGGCAACGCCCGGACCCGGGCACGCGACGCACTCCGGCGCACGACGCCGACACGATCACGAGGAGCACAGATGGCCGAACAGGCCGGACAGGCAACACAGGCAGGAATCGACGAACTCGCGACCGGACGAGAGCCGGCGCCGGCGCAGAAGATGACGCAGAAGCCGCAGCCGGAGACGGCGCGGATCGTCGCGCGGGAGACCGCGCTGCGAGCCGAGGTGGAGGCGCAGTTCGAGCGCACGATGGACGACCTGGCGCGCCTCGTGCGCATCCCGTCGGTGTCGTGGCCGGCGTTCGACCCCGCGCACGTCGCCGCGAGCGCCGAGGCCATCGCCGCGCTGCTGCGCGACACCGACGTGTTCGACGTGGTCGATATCCGCCGCGCGCCCATCGCGGGCGGAGAGGGTCGAGAGGGCGCCGATCCCGAGCTCGGCCAGCCGGCCGTCGTCGCTCGCCGCGAGCCCCGCAACGGCCGGCCCACGGTGCTGCTCTACGCCCACCACGACGTGCAGCCGCCCGGCAAGGACGAGGACTGGGACACCCCGCCCTTCGAGCCGACGCTGCGGAACGGCCGCCTCTACGGACGCGGCGCCGCCGACGACAAGGCCGGTGTGATGGCGCACCTCGGCGCGATCCGCGCGCTGGCCGCCACCGCCGAGGCGGAGGGGCGCGAACTCGAGCTCGGCATCGCCCTGTTCATCGAGGGCGAGGAGGAGTGGGCGTCGCAGTCCTTCGGCAACTTCCTGCGCGAGAATCGGGATCTGCTCACCGCCGACGCGATCGTCGTCGCCGACTCCGGCAACTGGGATCAGCAGACCCCGGCGCTCACGGTCGCGCTGCGCGGCGCCGTCGCCTTCAACCTGCGCGTCGAGACCCTCGCGCACGCGTCCCACTCCGGCATGTTCGGGGGAGCGGTGCCCGACGCCATGCTCGCCACCGTTCGCCTGCTCGACACCCTCTGGGACGCCGATGGCGCGGTCGTCGTCGAAGGGCTGCGCTCCACCGAGCTGCCCGCCCCCGAGTACGACGAGGCGCGTCTGCGCGAGGAGGCCGGCCTGCTCGACGGGGTCTGCTCCATCGGCCGCGGCGAGATCCTCTCCCGCATCTGGGCGCAGCCCGCTATCTCCATCACCGGCATCGACGCGCCGAACGTCGCCAACGCATCGAACACGCTGATCCCGAGCGCCCGCGTGCGCATCAGCGCCCGCATCGCACCCGGGCAGGATCCCGGCGAGGCCTTCGAAGCGCTCAAGGCGCACCTGCTGGCGCACGCGCCCTTCGGCGCGAGGTTGACCTTCGAGGACGAGGGGCTGGGGCAGGCGTTCCTGGTCGACACGAGCGGCTGGGCCGTCGCCGAGGTGCGGCGAGCCATGGCCGACGCGTGGGAGCGCGAACCCGTCGACATTGGCGTTGGCGGGTCGATCCCGTTCATCGCCGAGCTCGTTGAGGAGTTCCCGGGCGCCCAGATCCTCGTCACCGGCGTCGAGGATCCCGACGGCCGGGCGCACAGCCCCAACGAGTCGCTGCACGTCGAGTCGTTCCGCAAGTCGGTGCTCACCGAGGCGCTGTTCCTCGAACGCCTCGACCGCCTCGACCGGCGCGCCGAATAGCGGTCCGACGAACGCAGCGGCCCCGCGAGATCGATGTCTCGCGGGGCCGCTGCGTGCTCGGATGGGCGGAGCTGTGTTCGACGCGGTGCTGGTGCGGTGTCAGTTCGGTGTCGGTCCGGCAGCTCGGTGCCGAACCTCAGTGCCGGTGCGGCGGCTCGGCTGCGGGATCCGCGGCAGTCGCGGGATCCGCGGGGCCCGCCGATCCCGCAGCACCGGCCGCGGCCTGCGCCTGCAGCAGATCGCGGATCTCGGCGAGCAGTTCCTGCTCGCTCGGTGCCGCGGGCTCGTCGCCCGCGTCGTCGGCCTTGCGCAGCCGGTTCATCGGCACCACGAACGCGAAGTACACCACCGCCGCGACGATCACGAAGTTGATGAGCGCTCCGATCACCGCGCCGAAGGCGACGACCCCGCCGCCGGGCAGGTGGAGTTGCAGCGCGGTGTCGAGAGAGTCGGCGTTGAAGACCATGCCGACGACCGGCGTGATGAGCGCTTCGACGACCTTCTCGACGACCGCGTTGAATGCGGCTCCGATCACCACTGCGACCGCGAGGTCGACCACGTTCCCGCGCAGCAGGAACTCCTTGAATCCCTTGAACATGTGCTCTCCTTTCAGCGGTGAGGCTCGAACAGGCGGCGCCGATCAGGCGCAGGCCATGCCGTCATCGAACGCCGCGTCGACGTAGTCGCTCATGAGCGACTCCGTGTCGGTCGAGCCCAACGGATCCTGGATGTAGTCGTAGAAGCGCTGGTACACGTCCTGGTTCGGGCTGGGGAGCTCGGCCAGCTTCTTGAACGCGTCGAGCGTGGCCTGATCGATCTCGGTGCCTGAAGAGGCGGTCGGGTCGAGCTGGCTCAGCTCGATGAAGGCGGCGCAGAACTCGGCCGAGCGATCTCCGCTGCCGGTCGCCTCGTCGGTCCCGGTGTCGGTATCGGTGCCGGAGTCGGTCGTCTCATCGGCGGGGACATCGGTCTCGTCGGGCAGCGACGACTCCAGGTCCTCCAACTCCTGCTCGATCTGGTCGGAGCTGATGTCCGAGATCTGCTTCACCGTCGATGCGGTGGTGCCGATGATGAAGAGGCTGAATATGATCGCGAGGATCGTGCCCACGAGGGCGACGTAGCCGATGATCGTGCCGGCAAGGGCGAAGCCGCGGCCCCGCTCGCCGGTCTTCTTGATCTGGCCGAGTGCGATGTGGCCGCAGATGATGCCGACGAGGCTCACGAAGAACGAGCCGACGAACGCGATGATCGCGAGCGTGTTCGTCGGCGCCTGCTGGGGAGCGGCCCCGGGGTAGCCGGCCGGCTGCTGCTGCGGGGGCACGGCACCGGGAGGGGCGGCCGCGTAGCCGGGAGCGGACGACGCGGACTGCACCGACTGCTGCCCGATCGGCTGCTGCGGCGCCATCGGCTGCAGCGGTGTGGTGGGCTGCGCGTCGGCGGGAGTCGGCTGCGGCGTCGAGTCGGGCAGGGGCGTGGTCGGCTGCTCAGGCGTATCGTTCATATTGATATCCTATGTGTTTATCCGATGATGCGGGAGAGTCGGGGATTGCCCGGAGAGGGCGATAGCGTTGGGGCATGGAGTTTATCGGCGCGATGCCCACGGTTGATCTCACCTATTCCGACGTGTTCCTGGTGCCCAGGCACTCCGACGTCGGCAGCAGGCTCGGAGTCGATCTCGCGCCCACCGACGAGACTCCCGCCACGCTGCCGCTCGTCGCGGCGAACATGAACTCGGTGTCGGGGCCCCGCCTCGCGGCGGTGCTCGCCCGCCGCGGCGGTCTCGCGGTGCTGCCGCAGGATCTGGCGCGCGAGCAGATGGACGGGGCGATCCGCTGGGTGAAGGCTCAGCCGACCGCCTTCGACACTCCGATCGTGCTGCCCGTCGAGGCGACGGCGGGAGATGCGCTGAGGCTCGTCCCGCGTGCCGAGGGGCAGACCGTGGTGGTCGCCGAGGTCGATACCGTCAGCGGGGTAGAGGAGGGCGCGGGGGATCCGGTCCCCGCTTCTGCCGTGCGCGGCGTGCTCTCGGCCGGCCGGCTCTCGTCGGTGCCCGACGATGCGCGGCTGGGCGATCTGGTGCAGGGCGCTGCTCCGGTGATCGACGCCGCAGAGCTCGCGGATCCGCGTGCCGCGTTCGATGCAGTGCTCTCGGCGACCGAGGCCACCGGGGTCGAGGCGGTGTGCGTGGTCGACGACGGCGCGCTCGTCGGCACGCTCTCGCAGCGCTCGGCGCTGCGCCGATCCATCTACCGGCCCGCGCTCGCCGGCGACGGCCGCCTCGCGGTCGCCGCGGCGGTGGGCATCAACGGCGATGTCGCCGCGAAGGCCCGCGCGCTCGCCTCCGCCGGGGCCGACGTGCTCGTGGTCGACACCGCCCACGGCCACCAGGCCGGGATGCTGCGCGCGCTGCGCGCGGTCTCCGAGCTCGACCTCGGCCTGCCGGTCGTCGCGGGCAATATCGTCACCGCGGACGGGGTGCAGGATCTCGTCGCGGCGGGCGCCACGATCCTCAAAGTGGGGGTGGGCCCCGGCGCCATGTGCACCACCCGCATGATGACCGCGGTCGGCCGTCCCCAGTTCTCCGCCGTGCTCGAGACCGCGCAGGCCGCCCGCGAGCTCGGCGCGCACGTCTGGGCGGACGGGGGCGTGCGCTACCCGCGCGACGTCGTCCTCGCGCTCGCCGCGGGAGCCGCATCGGTGATGATCGGGTCGTGGTTCGCGGGCACCGCGGAGTCGCCCGGCGAACTGCAGACCGACGCGAGCGGCAAGCAGTACAAGGAGTCGTGGGGCATGGCCTCGACCAAGGCCGTGCAGGGACGCTTCGGCGCGCTCGACGCCTACGAGCGCGCCCGCAAGGAGCTCTTCGCAGAGGGCATCTCCTCGTCGAAGATCTACCTCGACCCGCAGCGTCCCGGTGTCGAGGACCTGGTCGACATGATCACCTCGGGCGTGCGCTCGTCGTTCACCTACGCCGGTGCCGACTCGCTGCAGGAGTTCCACGTGCGCGCCCGCGTCGGCCTGCAGTCGGCCGCGGGGTACGAGGAGGGCAAGGCGCTCCCGGTCTCCTGGTGATCCGGGCGGCAGCCCCGGCTTTCGCGGTTGCCGGTCAGCGCCGCCCGCGGCGGCAGCCCACGGAGCGCAGCGAGGGGTGAGCCGGTGATCGCCTGAGCCCCTCCTCCTGTTCCACCGTTTCTACGGCGCTCACCGTTCCTGCGGACCGATCCTCTGGAAATCGTCCGTAGTAACGGTGAGCGCCGAAGTACGGGCGCGGCGAGGCAGGGGAGTCGGTGGGCGGGAGCCGGGGAAGCGGGTTCGGGATCGGCACTCACGCGAGGGTGAGAGAATGGACGGGTTGGCCTCGACAGCTCGACCTCTGATAAAAAAGGAGCACTGGTGAAGTACATCTCGACCCGCGGCGGCATGGAGCCGGCCCCCTACAGCGCGATCCTGCTGGAGGGGCTCGCCACCGACGGCGGCCTCGCGGTGCCCGAGACGGTGCCGCGGGTGCCGGCCGAGCGGATCGAGGCGTGGCGATCCCTCGCCTATCCCGAGCTCGCCGCCGAGGTCCTCGGCCTCTACGCCACCGACATCCCGGGCGACGACCTCGCCGGGATGTGCCGCGCCGCCTACAGCTCCGAGAACTTCGTGGCGGAGGAGGTGGTGCCGCTCACCGCGATCGAGGACGGCATCTCCATCGTCGGCCTGTCAGAGGGGCCCACGCTGGCGTTCAAGGATATGGCGATGCAGTTCCTCGGGCAGTCGCTCGAGTACGTGCTGGCCCGCAGCGATCGTGCGCTCAACATCATCGGCGCCACCTCAGGCGATACGGGATCGGCGGCCGAGTACGCGCTGCGCGGCAAGGACGGCATCGCGGTGTTCATGCTGTCCCCGCAGGGTCGCATGAGCGACTTCCAGCGCGCGCAGATGTACTCGCTCGCCGACGACAACATCCACAACATCGCGGTCGCGGGGGTATTCGACGACTGCCAGAACCTGGTCAAGGCGCTCTCGGGGGATCTCGAGTTCAAGCGGGCGCACGATCTCGGCACGGTCAACTCGATCAATCTCGGCCGCATCAGTGCGCAGGTGGTCTACTACTTCTGGGCGTGGCTGCGCGCCACCGACGGCGTTCCCGCGGCGGATCGGGCCGCCTTCGAAGTGTCGTTCACGGTGCCCTCCGGCAACTTCGGCAACATCCTCTCGGGTCACCTGGCGAAGTCGATGGGGCTGCCGATCCGCCGCCTGGTGCTGGCCGCGAACGAGAACAACGTGCTCGACGAGTTCTTCCGCACGGGCGTGTACGCGCCCCGCGCCGCTGCCGATACCTACGCGACCTCGAGCCCGTCGATGGACATCTCGAAGGCCTCGAACCTCGAGCGCTTCGTCTTCGACCTGCTGGGCCGCGAGCCCGAGCGGCTCGCCGCGGCGTGGCGCGAGCTCGACGAGACCGGCCGCATCGACCTGACCGCCGAGCTGCCCCGCTTCGAGGCGGAGTTCGGGTTGCAGAGCGGTACGAGCACCCACGCCGACCGCGTGGCGACCATCCGCTCGGTGTTCGAGGCGAGCGGCGTGCTCATCGACCCGCACACCGCCGACGGTGTGAAGGTGGCGCGGGAGCACGTCGAGCCCGGGGTGCCGATGCTGGTGCTCGAGACCGCGAAGCCCGCGAAGTTCCCGGAGATCGTGTTCGAGGCGACGGGTGAGCGCATCGGCATCCCCGAGCACCTCGCTGGCCTGCTCGAGCTGCCGCAGCACGTGACCGAGATGGACGACGACGAGGCCGAGCTGCGGGGGTTCATCGCCGAGCGCGCCGTGCACCGGTAGGGAGCACGCGGTCCGCAGGATCCCGGCCCGGCCTGGTCCGCTCCCGGCGCCGCTCGCGCCGCTGATCCCGTACCGCTTGCACCGCCGCCCCCGCGTCGCTCCCACCGCCCATCCGCTGGTCAGTTTCAGGGGTATCGCCACCGGAGGAACCCCTGAAACTGACGAATGGATGGGCGGGGGCTTGATCCTGCGCGGCTCCCGCGTCGATCCCGGCTTGGCTCCGCGCCGATCCCGCGCCGCTCGGCCGCGGGTTCCACGGAATGTCGGAGGTCTCTTCTAGGCTGGAGGGGACGAACGGAGGTCGACCATGTTCGGATGGGGGAGACGCGCACTCGAGGAGCGCGTCGCGCGCCTGGAAGCGGGCGCCGGGCTGACGCACGGGTCGCGAGCCGCGGCCGGCGGGCCGGGAGGCGACCCGAGGCCTGGCGGCGTGCGGC
>JASGDX010000015.1:0-7801 GCA_047606985.1 Leucobacter sp.
TACTGGGGGGTGCACACGGCCCGCGCGCACGAGAACTTCCCGATCGCGCGGCGCCCGATCTCGGTGTACCCCGACTTCATCCGCGCCTTCGCGTGCGTGAAGCAGGCCGCGGCTCGCGCCAATCTCGAGATCGGCGCGCTCGACGAGCAACGGGTCACGCTCATCGATCGCGCGTGCGAGGAGATCAAGACGGGCATGCTGCACGACCAGTTCGTCGTGGGCGTCGTGCAGGGAGGTGCGGGCACCTCGACCAACATGAACGCGAACGAGGTCATCACCAACCGCGCCCTGGAACTCGCCGGTCACGCGAAGGGCGACTACGCCTTCATCAACCCCAACGACCACACGAATCGCAGCCAGTCGACCAACGACACCTACCCGACGGCCATCAAGATCGCGCTCGCGTTCTCGCTGGGCAGCCTGCTCGACGAACTGGGGCTGCTCGCCGACTCCTTCGCGGCGAAGGGGCGGGAGTTCGCGCACATCATCAAGGTCGGCCGCACCCAGTTGCAGGACGCGGTGCCGATGACCCTCGGCCAGGAGTTCAACGCCTTCGCGGTCACGCTGCGCGAGGACATCGAGCGGCTGCGGGAGGCGGTGTCGCTGCTCGGCGAGGTCAATATGGGTGCGACCGCGATCGGTACCGGGATCAACGCCCCGAAGGGCTACAAGGAGGCGGTGATCCGGCACCTGCGCGAGATCACCGGCCTCGACCTCGTGACGGCAGGCGACCTGGTGGAGTCCACGAGCGACACGGGCGTGTTCGTGACGTTCTCGGGCGCGCTGAAGCGATCGGCGCTCAAGCTGTCGAAGATCTCGAACGACCTGCGCCTGCTTTCCTCGGGACCGCAGGCCGGTCTCGGCGAGATCAACCTCCCGGCGCGGCAGGCGGGGTCGTCGATCATGCCCGGCAAGGTGAACCCGGTGATCCCGGAGGCGGTGTCGCAGGTGGCCTACTCGGTGGCGGGCGCCGATGTGACGGTGTCGATGGCGGTCGAGGCGGGGCAGCTGCAGCTCAACGCGTTCGAGCCGATCATCGCGCACTCGCTGTTCCAGTCGATCACGTGGCTGGAGCGGGCGTGCCAGACGCTGCGGGTCAACTGTGTGAACGGGATCACCGCGAACGAGGAGCGGCTGGCCGACACCGTGTCGCGGTCGGTGACGGTGATCACGGCGCTGGCGCCCGTGATCGGGTACGCGGCCGCGGCGAAGCTCGCGAAGGAGGCGCTCGCCACGAACGAGAAGGTCTCCGAGTTGGTCGTGTCGCACGGACTGCTCGACCAGGCCGCGCTCGACGACATCCTGCAGCCCTCCAAGCTCGCGGGCCTCGCGCCGGAGACCGGCGCCGTGATCGGCGCCTCCGAGGAGGCCGCGGACGGGGCGGGGAGCGCCCCCGATTCCGACGGCGCGGAGTAGCCTCAGGCGGGGTGTTCGGGATCGGTGCCGCACCCCTCGAAGTCGCGGTCCGGGAGGCCGAGGCGCGCCCGAATTTCAAACGCCTCTCGACTCGGGCGGTCGTAACTGGCACGATGAACGTGAACCCGATACCGCCCGAAGGGGAGAACGCATGTCGAAGAACGCCCAGCCGTCGCCGAAAGGGGCCCGGCCCGAGCCGAGCGCTCAGACGATCGCGTACCCGAGCCCGAGTACGAGAACCAAGAAGAACAGCGTCGAGTGCGACCCTCACGTCGTCGTCCTCTTCGGTGCGACGGGCGACCTCGCGCGACGGAAGCTGCTCTGCGGACTCGGGCACCTGGCGGTATCGGGGCTCACGGGCGGCCTGCGCGTCATCGGCACCTCGCTCGAAGAGCTGACGGACGAGGAGTTCCGCGAGCACACCCGGGAGTCGATCCGCGAATTCGGCGCGCGCAAGCTCACCGACGAGCAGTGGGCGGCCTTCGCGCCGATGCTGTCTTACGTCCCCAGCGGCGCGGGCCCAGAGGCGCTGGCCGCCAAGGTGAAGGAGGCCGAGGCCGAGCTCGGCCCCGATGTGCGCCGCCTCCACTACCTCAGCGTGCCGCCGCGCGCCGCCAGGGCCGTGATCGCCATGCTCGACGAGGCGAAGCTGGTCGAGCGTTCGCGGGTGGTCATGGAGAAGCCGTTCGGCGAGGACCTCGAGTCGGCGGTCGAGCTGAACGCCGAGGTGCACCGCACCTTCGAGGAGAAGCAGATCTTCCGCATCGACCACTTCCTCGGCAAGGAGGCCGCGCAGAACATCCTCGCGCTCCGCTTCGCCAACGGGCTCTTCGAGCCGATCTGGAATCGCAACTTCATCGACCACGTCCAGATCGACATCCCCGAGTCGCTCGGCCTCGACGCGCGCGCGGCCTTCTACGAGCCCACCGGCGCCTACAAGGACATGGTCGTCACCCACCTGTTCCAGGTGATGGCCTTCGTCGCGATGGAACCGCCGACCGCGCTCGAACCACGCTCGATCTCGGAGGAGAAGAACAAGGTCTTCCGCTCACTCGAGCCGATCCGCACCGAGGACGTGGTGCGCGGGCAGTACTCCGGCTACCGCCAGGAGGAGGGTGTGAGCCGAGAGTCCGACACCGAGACCTTCATCGCGCTGCGCGTCCGCATCGACAACTGGCGCTGGGCCGGAGTGCCTTTCTACCTGCGCACGGGCAAGCGCATGGCCGAGGGCATGCGCATCATCTCGATCGCGTTCAAGGAGGCACCGAAGTCGATGTTCCCGGCCGGATCGGGCATCGGCGCGCAGGGGCCGGATCACCTCACCTTCGATCTCGCCGACGAGTCGAAGGTGTCCCTCTCGTTCTACGGGAAGCGGCCGGGGCCCGGCATGAAGCTCGACAAGCTCTCGATGCAGTTCTCGACGGAGGACACCTCCCGTTCGGAGGATGTGCTCGAAGCCTACGAGCGCCTGATCCTCGACGCCATGCGCGGAGACCACACGCTGTTCACCACGGCCGAGGGTATCGAGTCGCTCTGGGAGCGCTCGGCTGCGCTGCTCGAGGATCCGCCTGAGGTCAAGCTGTACGCGCCCGGATCGTGGGGCCCCAACTCGGTGCATCAGCTCATCGCGCCGCACGCGTGGCGGCTGCCCTTCGAGCGTGGCTGGCGGGCGTCCAAGCACGAGGAGTGAGCGGGGAGTCGCCGGGCCGAGCAGGATAGGTGGCTCAGCCGATCGCCGAGCTCGGTGATCGGCTGCTCATCGAGCTTGTGTCTCAGCCGCTCATCGAGCTTGCGCTTCAACCGCTCATCGGGCTCGTCGAGATGACCGGCCGGGCCTCGGCTCTCGACGAGCTCGATCGGCGGCGGATCCTTCCTACGCCCGTGTGCAGTGCGAGGTGAGCGCGCCGATGCCCTCGATCGTCACGGTCACCTCCGTGCCCGGGAAGAGGTAGAGCGGGGGCCTGCGGGAGCGGCCGGCGCCGCCGGGCGAGCCGGTCGAGATGACCGTCCCGGGCAGCAGCGTCAGCGACTGCGAGATCGAGGCGATCAGCTGGGCGACCGAGCGGATCATGAACCCGGTGGTCGAGTCCTGCACGCGCAGGCCGTCGACGTCGGTGGTGATGTGCAGGGCCTGCGGGTCCGGGATCTGATCGGCGGTGACCACCACCGGCCCGATCGGGGTGAAGCCGTCGAAGGACTTGCAGCGCGACCACTGCGGTTCCTGGAACTGGATGTTGCGCGCCGTGATGTCGTTGATGACGGTGTAGCCGAACACGTAGTCGAGCGCCTCGTCGGCCGAGACGTTCTTGGCCGGCCTGCCGATGATCACGCCCAGCTCGCCCTCGTAGTCGACCTCCTCGCTGATGCTGGCCGTCAGAGGGACCTCGCCGCCGTGACCGCCGAGGGAGTTGGGGAAGAGCGAGAACAGCACCGGGCCGGAATCGTTTTCGAGGCTCAGCTCGCTCGCGTGCTCGTCGTAGTTGAGGCCGACCGCCAGCACGATCGGGGGCGCGATGACGGCGGGAGCGTAGGAGGCACCGTCGAGCGCGGTCCACGAGCTCTCGGGGGAGCGCTCGGCGGCCTCGCGCAGATCTTGCAGCGCCTCGGTGCCGGCCTCGATGAGCTGTTGCAGCGTCGTATAGGCGGCGCCGAGGAGGCTCACGGGGGCATAGCGATCGTCTTGGACGACGACGAGTTCGGGGGAGGAACCGGGGGAGAGGACCAGATGCGCGAATCTCACACCTTCAAGGGTATCCGACACCGCAGCGGCCCCGCGTTTCCTGCGGTCGCCTCTCGTGTCTGGCCAGGATCTTTGTGCGGTGCCCACTGATGCCGGCCCGGCGGGGTTCCCTGAGAGCGAACTCGGAGGCGGCCGGCGCCAAGATCGGGGAGAATTGACGGCATGACTGAAGCACCGAAGACGAAGCCGGAGATCGAGTTCCCCGAGGGCCCCGCTCCCACCGAACTGCAGATCGTGGACATCGTGGAGGGCAGTGGCGAGGAGGCGCTCGCGAGCTCCACCGTCGATGTGCACTACCTCGGCGTCGAGTACGACTCCGGCGAGGAGTTCGACTCCTCGTGGAGCCGCGGGGAGTCGATCAACTTCCCGCTGCGCGCCCTGATCCAGGGGTGGCAGGCGGGCATCCCCGGCATGAAGGTCGGAGGCCGTCGCAAGCTCGTCGTGCCGCCGGCGCAGGCGTACGGCACCTCGGGCGGACACCCGCTCTCGGGCAAGACGCTCATCTTCGTCATCGATCTGATCGCGGTGAGCTGACCCTCAGCTCCGACTCGAGGAGGCCCGTTCGGAACCCCGTTCCGGATGGGCCTCCTGGCGTCTCCGCCCGAAACGTGAGCGACGCACCGGGATGGTAGCGTTTTCCTGTTCAGCGAACACCCGGATTCGACGAGATGGAGCAGCCGGTGGCAGGGGCGAAGATCAGGACAGACGAGACGGGGCGCGGGATCGGCGAGCCCGGCAACGGGATCGACCGCTTCTTCCAGATCACGGAGCGCGGATCCACCTTCGCTGCGGAGATCCGCGGCGGCCTCGTCACCTTCGTGACGATGGCCTACATCGTGATCCTCAACCCGATCATCCTGTCGGGCAAGGAGGACGTCGCGGGCGAGGTGCTCGAGTTCGGGCAGGTGAGCGCCGTGACCGCGCTCACCGCCGGTGCGATGACGATACTCTTCGGCCTCGTCTCGCGCCTGCCCTTCGCGTTCGCCGCCGGGCTCGGGATCAACGCCTTCCTCGCGTTCTCGGTCGTGCAGGAGGTCACCTGGCCCGAGGCGATGGCCATCGTGGTGATCAACGGCGCGCTCATCGTGATCCTCGCCGCGACCGGTCTGCGCCGCATGATCTTCGAGGCCGTCCCGGTGCAGCTCAAGCTCGCCATCACGGTCGGCATCGGCTTCTTCATCGCCTTCATCGGCTTCGTGAACTCGGGCTTCGTCGATGCGACGGGCCAGTCGTCGCCCCCGGTGGGCCTCGGCCCGGCGGGCGTCGGCTTCATCGCGACCGTGCCGACGCTGATCTTCGTGGTCACGCTGCTGCTCACGGGCGTGCTCGTCGCGCGCAAGGTGAAGGGCGGCATCCTCATCGGCCTGGTCACGGGCACGGTCATCGCGGTGATCGTCGAGGCGATCTGGAAGATCGGCCCGAAGTTCGGCGACGACGGGGCGGTCAACCCCGGCGGATGGAGCCTCACGGAGCCCGTGCTCGAGGGCAACCCGTTCGCGACCCCGGATCTGAGCCTCGTCGGCGCGGTCAGCTTCGACTTCGGCAGGGTCGGCATCGTCACCGTCATCATGCTCGTGTTCACGCTGCTGTTCACCAACTTCTTCGACGCGATGGGCACGATGACCGGCCTGTCCCGCGAGGCCGGCCTCGCCGATGAGAAGGGCAACTTCCCGCGCATCAGGTCCGCCCTCATCGTCGAGGGCGTCGGCGCGATCGCCGGCGGCGCCACCTCGGCCTCCTCGAACACCGTGTTCATCGAGTCGGGCTCGGGCATCGGCGAGGGCGCGCGCACCGGCCTCGCGAACGTCGTCACCGGTCTCGTGTTCTTGCTGGCCATGTTCTTCACGCCGCTCACGAGCATCGTGCCGACCGAGGTCGCGGCAGCCGCGCTCGTCGTGGTGGGGGCGATGATGATGTCGCAGATCGCCCACATCCAGCTCGGCGACTTCCGCGTGCTGCTGCCGGTGTTCCTCACGGCAGCCGTGATGCCGCTGAGCTACTCGATCGCCAACGGCATCGGCGCGGGCTTCGTGTCGTGGGTCGCGATCCACGCGTGCACAGGCCGCGCGAAGCAGGTGCACTGGCTGCTGTGGGTCGTCTCCGCGGGCTTCGTGATCTTCTTCGCGCGCGGGCCGATCGAGTCGCTCGTGGGCGTCTGACCGCCGCGGCCCCGCAGCAGGCTCGGGATCCGCGGACGATGCGGATCCCGAGCCTGTTCCGCGCGCGGACGGCGGTCGATCCCGTCGGTCAGTTGCCGAGCGCCTTCTGGTAGGCCTGCGTGTAGCGATTGTCCTCCTCGGCGGAGAGCGAGCGCACGTCGAAGATGCGCTTCGACATCTCCTCGTCGGGGAATACGAGCGGATTCTCCGCGAGCTCGGGGGTTTCGCTGTTCGCCATCGCCTCCTGCGCGCCGGCCACGGGGCACACGTACTGCACGTACGCGGCGACCTGAGCGGCGACCTCGGGCTCGTAGTAGTAGTCGATGAGTTCGTGCACCTGGTCGAAGGCCTTCGTGGCCTGCGGCATGCAGAACGAGTCGACGAACACGGTCGCGCCCGAGTCGGGCACCACGAACTTCCAGATCTCCTCGCCGGCCTCCTCGTTGAGGATCGCGATGTCGCCCGACCACGCCATCCCGGCCCAAACGGTCTCCTGCTGGAGATCCTGCGTGTACGAATTGCCCTTCACCGTGGCGACCTGGCCGCTGCCGAGCTGCTTCTTCACGACTTCGAGCGCCGCGTCGAACTCGTCGTCGCCCCAGTCGCCCTCCACGTCGACGCCCTGCTCGAGCATGATGAGGCCCAGCGTGTCGTCCTGCTCGGTGAGCAGGCTGACCTTGCCCTGCAGATCGGAGGCCCACAGGTCGGAGACCTCGCGCACGCCCTTCGGGTACAGCTTCATGTTGTAGACCAGTCCGGTCATGCCCGCCTGGTAGGGGATCGACCAGGTGCGGTCGGGGTCGAAGGACGCCTGCTGCACCATGTCGATCATCTGCGCGTCGACGTTGGGCATCAGGGTGCGGTCGAACTGCTTGAGCTGATCCTGCTCGAGCAGGCGCACGATCGTGGTGTCGGAGGGCACGAAGACGTCGTAGCCCGTGTCCTGCCCGAGCTTGAGCTGGTCCTTGATCTTCGCGATGAAGGTCTTGTTGTCGTCGATGTCCTCGTAGTACTCGACGGTGATGTTCGTCTGCTTCATGAACTCGTTCAGCGACGGCCAGTCGCCGTTGTCCTCGTCGTAGTCGAGGTAGTAGGTCCAGTTCGCCCAGCGTACGGTGCCACCCGATCCGTCGCCGGGGCCGCTCTTCCCCGAGCAGGCGGCGAGGGATCCGGCGCCGAGCAGGGCGGCCCCGAGGCCGGCGCCGCGCAGCAGCTGTCGGCGGTTCAGCTGCGAGGCCCGCGCCCGGCGCACGAGCTCCTGCAGGATCGGATCGGTGGGCTGACTGTGCATGTCTCCTCCTTCGGAAACGCCCGCCCGCAACATCGCGGCGGTGCGGGGGCGGTGCGGCTCTGCGTCTATCCAAACACATCGACCGCCCCCCTCGAACGAGGCTGGCTGCACCGCCGATCCGGTTTCCGCTCTGCTCCGAGCCCCCGCGCGCCTCCTCCGCTCCACCCCGGCTCTCACCCCTCCGTCCTCGTCATA
>JASGDX010000016.1:0-11035 GCA_047606985.1 Leucobacter sp.
CCCCGGCCGCGAGCCCCGGCCGCGAGCCCTTGCCGCCCGCCCCGGCCGCGAGCCCTCGCCGCCCGCCCCGCGGAGCGCCCGTTCAGCCGGCCTCGGTAGACTGCGATCGAGACCGCAGCGAGCGCTGAACGCGGGGAGGCGCGATGACCGAGATGCAGGATGCGACCGGCGGGCGCGAGCTCGTGATGGTGTCGAACAGGCTGCCCGTCGACCGGGTGGTCGCGGCCGACGGCTCGAGCTCGTGGCGCACCTCGCCGGGCGGGCTGGTCACCGCGGTCGAGCCGATCGTCGAGCAGCTGGGCTGCCTGTGGGTGGGCTGGGCGGGCAGCGCCGACGAGCGCGTCGAGCCCTTCGAGATCGGCTCCATGCGGCTGGCGCCCGTCGAGCTGAGCGCCGAGGACATCGAGCTCTACTACGAGGGATTCTCCAACGGCACGCTGTGGCCGCTCTACCACGACGTCATCGCGCAACCGGAGTACCACCGGGAGTGGTGGGACCGCTACCGCCGGGTCAACCAGCGCTTCGCCGAGCGCGTGGCGGAGGCGGCGGATCGCGACGCGATCGTGTGGGTGCACGACTACCAGCTGCAGCTGGTGCCCGCCATGCTGCGCGAGCTGCGCCCCGATCTCACGATCGCCTTCTTCCTGCACATCCCGTTCCCGCCGAGCCGGCTCTTCGCGCAGCTGCCGTGGCGCAAGCGCATCGTCGAGGGCCTGCTGGGCGCCGACGTGATCGGCTTCCAGCAGGTCACCGACGCCGTCGCGTTCCGCATGACGGCCGAGCGCTTCACGCGGGTCCCGGCGCTCGGCAACACGATCGTCGTGCCGGCCGCTGGCGAAGCCCGGTCGCGCACGGTGCTGGCGCAGGAATTCCCGATCTCGATCGACGCAGCCGCCTTCGCCCAGGTCGCCGCGCGCCCCGAGGTGCGCCGCCGCGCCGAGGAGATCCGCGAGGAACTCGGCAGCCCGCGCACGATGATGCTCGGCGTCGACCGCCTCGACTACACGAAGGGGATCCGCCATCGCCTGAAGGCCTACAGCGAGCTGCTCGCCGACGAGGAGATCGACGCGGCGGATATCGTGTTCGTGCAGGTCGCCACCCCCAGCCGCGAGCGGGTCGACGCGTACCGCCAGCTGCGCGACGAGGTCGAGCTGACCGTCGGCCGCATCAACGGCGAGCACGGCTCTATCGGCCACTCGCCCCTGGTGTACCTGCACCGCGGGTACACCAGGGAGGAGATGGTGGCGCTGTACCTGGCGGCCGACGTGCTGCTGGTGACGCCGCTGCGCGACGGCATGAACCTGGTCGCCAAGGAGTATGCGGCCTGCCGCACGGACGAGAGGGGCGTGCTCGTGCTGAGCGAGTTCGCGGGGGCGGCCGACGAACTGCGCGACGCGCTGCTCGTCAACCCCCACGACATCGAGGGGCTCAAGGCCGCGATCGTGCGCGCTGCGCACATGCCGGCCGAGGAGCAGCGCCGACGCATGCGGTCGCTGCGGCGCACGGTGAGCGACAACGACGTGGCGCACTGGGCGGCGGGCTATCTGGGGGCGGTGCACGCGGCGGCAGAGGCGCATCAGGCCGGCCCGAGCGGCGAGCGCACCGAGCCGATCCAGGTGGGCGCGTCGTTCGTGCCGCGCAGCATCGACGACCGCGTGCGCCGGCTCGCCGCGCTGCCGTCGCTCATCGTGGCCACCGATTTCGACGGCACCCTCGCGCCGATCGTGTCGCGACCGCAGGACGCGCGGATCCTGCCCAGGGCTGGCCAGGCGCTCGACGTGCTGAGCACGGCCGCGGGCACCAGCGTCGCCCTGCTGACCGGGCGCTCGCTGGCGGGTCTCGCCGAGACGGGGCTGCGCGGCGACGGCTGGATCGTGTCGGGATCGCACGGCGCCGAGCTGGTGGGCCTCGATGGCGGTGCCGGCGAGGGATCCGAGGCTCCCGGGCGCCCGCTCGGCGAGGAGGAGGCGGAGCGCCTGCGCCGGCTGACGCGCCGTTTCGAGCGGGTGCTCGGCGGCGAGGCGGGGGTCCGCCTCGAGCGCAAGCCGTTCGGGATCGCGGTGCACACGCGGGAGGTGCCCGATCGCGAGCAGGCGGCCGAGCTGCTGGCAGCCGCGGTGGTGCTGGGCACGGACGCCGGCATGCACGTGCGCGAGGGCAAGGAGGTGCGCGAGTTCTCGGTGCGGGAGACGGACAAGGGGACGGTGCTGCAGCGCATCAGGGCCGAGCTGCCCGCGGCCCCCGTACTGTTCCTCGGCGACGACGTGACCGACGAGGACGTGTTCGAGACCCTGGGCCCTGACGACCTGGGCATCAAGGTGGGCCCCGGGAAGACCGCCGCGGCGGAACGGGTGCCCGATGCCGAGACGGCCGCAGCGGTGCTGGCGCTGCTCGCCGAGCTGCGCACGGGCATCGTGATCGGCTCGGAGGCCGGCTGATCGCCCGGGTCTTCTTGAAATTGTCTTCCAATCATCCTGCGTGACGAAGGAGTTGCAGAATCTCGGTGGTGAGATCCTGCGACTCGCTGGCGACGCAGTGGCGTCGCCGCGGAATGCGCGAAACGCTGGCGCGTTTCTCTCAAGCATTCCACGCACGCAGGAAGACGGACTTCGAAGAAGCCCCCGGCTGATCGTCCGGGGCGCTGGAGGGCGCGTATTAGGCTGGGAGGCATGTCGTCCCGCGGCCGCCCCCACGCTTCCTCGCGCGAGGCGCTGGCAGACGCCGCATGCGAGCTGTTCCTCGAGCAGGGGTACG
The DNA here is from genome assembly GCA_047606985.1 of Leucobacter sp. Lineage (GTDB taxonomy): Bacteria > Actinomycetota > Actinomycetes > Actinomycetales > Microbacteriaceae > Leucobacter. The sequence goes on from JASGDX010000016.1 coordinate 2,755, forward strand.
AGGCGACCTCGGTCACCGAGATCACGCGCCGCGCCGGGGTGAGCCGCTCGAGCTTCTTCAACTACTTCGCGGGCAAGGCCGAGATCCTGTGGTTCGTGCTCGACGGCCGCATCGAGGCCCTGCGCTCGGCGCTCGGCGATCCCGGGCTCGACCTCGCGGCCGCGCTCGCCGTCTTCGCGGAGGGAGACGCACCCGAGACTCTCGCGCTCGCCATCGTCGACGCGCGCACGATGGGGGTCGAGGGCGAGCTCGAGGCGGGCAGGGCCGCGCGTCAGGCCCGGATCGCGGCGGCCGTCGCCGAGCGCCTCGTGCGGGGCGGAGCCGAACCGGTGCGCGCCGAGATCGCCGGCGCCGGCTACGCCGCGGCGATGGTGTCCGCGGTGTGGCGGTGGGCCGATCGCGGGGCCGGCCGCAACCGCCTCGAGGAGATGCTCGGCGAGGCGCTCGGGATCGCCGGCGAGCTGCTCGGCTGAGTCGCCGTTAGCCCGCGGCCGGTACCGATTCGGGATCCTGGAACGCGTGCCTGGGCACCACGAACAGCAGGGTCGCAGCCGCGACGAGCGCCGAGATCCCGCACACCAGCCACACCGTCACGTAGCCCTCGAAGCTGCCTGCGGTGCCGCTGCCGCCGGCGGCTCCCGTCGTGCCGTGCATGAGCGCGATCCCGAACACCGCCGACGCGATCGCGCCCCCGACGGTCTTCGTGGAGTTCGTGAGCCCGGTGGCGACGCCCGTGCGATCGGCCGGCGCCGCTGCCGCGGCGGCGGCGGGCAGGGCGGCGACGAGCGCCCCCGACCCGATGCCGACGATCACCATGTTCGCGACCACCTGCGCGTAGCTGTCGTGCAGCGGGAGGAACATGAGGTAGCCGGCGCCGATGAGCACGGCGGCGCCCGCGAGCGTGAGCCGGGGCGTGGCGCGCCTGGCGACGTGCGGGAAGGCGAGGGCGCCAGCGGTCATCGCGATCAGATAGCAGCCGATCGCCAGCGACGTGACGAAGCCCCGGGTGCCGAGGCCGTAGCCGTAGACCTCCGGATCGGTGCGCATGAAGGTCGAGAGCGGCGCCTGCGCGCCGAGCACGCTCATGCCGAAGAGCGCCGCGGTGACGAAGACGGGGGCGAGAGCGGGAGAACGGAAGAGGCGGATGTCGATCAGCGGATCGGCGTGCCGCAGCTCCCAGAGCGCGAACGGCACGACGAGCAGCAGCCCGAGCAGCACCACGCCCCACGCGAGCGGGTCGGCGACGCCGCCCAGGCGCAGCAGGCTGAGGCCGCCGGTGAACGCGACGAGGGCGAGGGAGATGAGCAGGAGGCCGACGAAGTCGAGGCGGCCGCCCAGCTGCACGGGCGACTCGGCCACGCCGACCGCGATGACGACGAAGCAGGCTGAGACGAGCACGCCGGGCACCAGCAGCACGGGCAGCAGCGGCAGCGAGTCGATCAGCTGCCCGCCGAGCAGCGCGCCCGTGATGGCTCCGAGTTCGAGCGCGGCGACGAGCAGGCCCGCGGCCCTCGCGGTGACGGCAGCGCGCCCCTCCATGCCGGCGCTGCGCGACCAGATGAGCGCGATCTCGAGCGGCAGCCACACCACGTAGACCCCCTGCAGCGTCCATGCCGCGAGGAACAGGGGGAAGGTCGGCATGCAGGCGAGCGCCAGCGTGGCGACGGCCGTGACGGCGGTCGACCAGAGCAGGATGCGCCGGTGGCCCACCATGTCGCCGAGCTTCGCGAGGGCGGGCACGACGAGGGCGGACAGCATCAGCTGCGAGCCCTCCAGCCAGTTCACGTCGGCGTCGTGGACGCCGAGGTAGCGCGCGATGTCAGACAGCATCGGGGTGTAGTAGCCCTGCAGGAACCCGCTGGTGAGCTCGACGAACGCGAGGAAGCCGACGACCCCGGTGAGCGCTCCGAGCGAACGGCGTGCCATCTGCGACTCCCTCGGGTCATGGCCTGCGGCCGGGCCTCTGAGAGCGAGCATACCGGCCGATCGGGGTCACAGCCCCCGGATCAGGGCGCGGTGGAACTCGGTTCCCCGCGCCAGCTCGGAGACCGCCACGCGCTCGTCGACGCCGTGGATCGTGGCGCGCAGCTCGGACGACATGGCGAGCGGCGCGAAGCGGTAGCAGGCCGGGGAGAAGGCGTGGAAGTGCCGGGAGTCGGTGGCGGCCATCATCACGTAGGGCACGGCCTGCGCGTCGGGGTGCGACGCGGCGACGGCCGAGGCGATGAGGGCGAACTGCGCGTTGTCGGTCGCGGACTCGGGCGAGGGATCCTCTCCGTCGACGAGCTCGACCGTCACGCGGCGGTCGGCGATGCGCCGCCGCACCCGCCGCACGGCCTCCTCGACGGTCTCGCCGAGGGCGATGCGCAGGTTCACGGTCGCGCTCGCCTGCGACGGGAGCACGTTCGCCGCCGTGCCACCCGAGAGCATCGTCGGCGCCACGGTGGTGCGCACGAGGGCTGCGGGCTCGCCGCCGAGCCGGGCGAAGACGAACGCCGTGAGCCGGGGCGACGCGGAGAGCAGGCGGTACAGTAGGCGCACCGGTCCGCGGCTGCGCGCGGCGAAGAGGGACAGCATGCGCGACACGCTCTCGGGCGTGCGAGCGGGGAAGACGCCGGGCGAGAGGCGGCCGACCGCGCGCGCCACCCTTCCGACCGCGGTGAGGCTCGGGGGAGCGGAGGCGTGCCCGCCGTCGCCGCGGGCGCCGAGGCGGATCGTGGCGATCCCCTTCTCTCCCACCCCGATCATCGCGGCCCTGCCCGGAACGAGGGGCAGCGGAGAGGGGACCACGGCCCCGCCCTCGTCGATCACGATCCACGGCACGATGCCGCGCTCCCGGAACGTCGCCGCGATGGCTTGCGCGGCGGCCCCGAAGGTCTCCTCGTTACCGCCGAACGAGAGGTAGACGTCCCGCGCCGGCGCGAAGCCCTCGGCCAGCAGCTTCTCGACGGCCTCCATGATCACGAGCAGCGGTCCCTTGTCGTCGAGGGCGCCGCGGCCGTAGACGAATGCCTCCCGTCGCCTCCCGTCGCTGCCGGGAGCGATGCGCCCCTCGAACGGCGGATAGGTCCAGGCGTCGCTCTCGTCGACGGGCACGACGTCGAAGTGCGCCATGAGCACGGCCGGATCCCGAGCCTCGTCCTCTCCCCGCCAGCGGAAGAGCAGTCCCAGTTCGCCGATGCGCTCGCGCTCCAGCTGCGCGTGGACGAGCGGGTACAGCTCCTCGAGCAGCGCGACGAAGCGCTCGAACGGCTCGCGCCCGCGCTCGTCGATCTCGGCGGAGACGGTGGGCAGCCGGATCATCAGGGAGAGCCGCTCCGCGGCGCTCGACGGTGCCGGCCGCTCCGCGGCGCTCGACGGCCCGGGTCGACCGGCGGCCGATGCCGGGCGGGCTGCGCTGTCTGCCATGACTCCACCGTATCCTGCGCGCGGCGCGGCTGCGCGGCCTCTAAGCTGGAGCGGTTGTGCGACGAGCGGGAGCGGCCGGACGAGGCGCCCGGGGGAGACGGAGGATCGGCATCATGCGCATGCCCGAGCGGCTCGCCAGGCGGAGCCTGCAACTGCTGGTGGGTCTGTACCTGTACGGGCTGGGCATCGCGCTGCTGGTGCGCGGTGCGCTCGGCTCGGCGCCGTGGGACGTGCTCACTCAGGGCATCATCGCCCATGCTCCGCTGAGCTTCGGCGTGGTCACCGTGCTCACGAGCATCGCGGTGCTGCTGCTCTGGATCCCGCTGCGTCAGCGGCCGGGCATCGGCAGCCTGCTCAACGCGCTGCTCGTGGGGCCGTTCGCCGATCTCAGCTTCCTCTTCCTGCCCGAGACGGAGGTCCTGTGGTTGCGGGTGCTGCTGATGGGGCTGGGGGTCGTGGTGGTCGGCGCCGCGACGGGCCTCTACATCGGGGCGGGCTTCGGCCCCGGCCCGCGCGACGGCCTGATGACCGGCCTGCACGCCGTGACGAGGCTGCCCGTGTGGATCGTGCGCGCCGGGCTCGAGGTGACCGTCGTGACCATCGGCTGGCTGCTGGGCGGCACCGTGGGGGCGGGCACGCTGGCCTTCGCGCTGCTCATCGGGCCGCTGTGCCAGTTCTTCCTGCGGGTGTTCGCGATCCCGCTGCCGAAGGATCGGTAGCGCGGGATCGCCGGCGCTCCTGGACGGCGCCACCGTTGATGAGCACCTTCGTCGGCATCAGCACGTCGTCCGGCGATCCCCCTTCGAGCAGGCGGATGAGCGTCCGAGCGCTCTGCGCCCCGGATTCGATGGGATCGAGGACGAGGGAGATGAGCCTGGGATCGGCTGCGGCCTCGTGCTCCTCCGCGGCGACCGCGACGGCGAGGTCTCCGGGGATGTCGACGCCGAGTTCTGCAGCGGCGGTGGCGATCGCCCGGCCGTAGGTGCTGTTGAGGCAGTAGACGGAGTCGTAGTCGCCGTGCGCGCCGGAGAGCAGGTCGCGAGCGCCGTCGACGGGGTGCTGCCCCTCGTGCAGACGGTAGTCGAACGACCTGATGGCATGCGATTCGCCCCCCTCGGCGATCACGGCGACAGCGTGGGAGAGCGCCTGCTTGACGAACGGATCGTCTGGTCGAGGATCCACCATGATCACGCCGGCGAGGGAGAACCGGTCGACGAATGAGCCGTCGGGCCCCACGAGCATGGCGGTGATCGTGTAGCCGTGCTCGAGCGCCTCCATCGCAGCGCCGGCGATGATGCCGCGGTAGTATCGGCTCGTGCTTAAACCGGTTCAGGTACGAAAATCTCCGAGAAGATGTAGTCAATGAAGAAGCAAATCCTTGCAGGATCGGCGCTGGCGGCATCGGCCAGCATGCTGCTCACCGGCTGCGGTGCGGGCCCGCTGCGAGACGCCAAGATCGGCGTGGAGCAGGGACCGCTGGAGCAGATCTTCGGCGAGCCGCAGGAGGAGCGCGCCCGGGAGTTCCTCGGCCAGATCATCGCAGCGGGCCGGCTGTGAGCGCGACGCGGGTGCTCGTCGTCGAGCACGAGGCGGACACCGGGATCCAGCGAGTGGGCCGGGTGCTCTCGGAGGCCGGCGCGCAACTCGACATCGTCGGACCCGAGACCGGAACCGATCTGCCGAGGGACCTGGCGGGCTACGATGCGCTGGTCGTGCTCGGCGGGTCTCCGGGGCCCGAGGACGACGATCGGGCCCCCTGGATGCCGCGCACCCGCGCCCTTGTGCGCGAGGCGCTCGACGGCGAAGTGCCGTACCTCGGGATCTGTCTCGGCGCTCAGGTGCTGGGCGTCGTCGCGGGCGGCGCGGTCGGCGATGCCGAGCATCCCGAAGTGGGTCTCTGCGGATTCGAGCTCACGCCTGCAGCCGAGGGGGACCCGCTGCTCGGCGGCCTCGAAGCGACTGCGGGGCCGCTGCGCGCGATGCAGTGGCACTTCCTCGAGGTCACTCGTCTGCCGCCGGGCAGTGTCTCGCTCGCCCGGAGCGGAGCCTGCGCCAACCAGGCCTTCCGCGTCGGACGGAACGCTTGGGGAGTGCAGTTCCATCTCGAGGCCGACGCGGAGATCGCTGCAGGGTGGGCGGAGCCCGAAAGCTCGAGGCCCGAGCTCGCCCGAGTGGGGCTCACGGCGGAGGAGATCGTTGCGCGGATGAGGGAGGACGAGGAGTGGCTCGACCGGACCTGGAGCGACGTGGCACGGCGCTGGCTCGCGGTGGTCAGAGGGTGAGCGAGCCGGTTCCGGCTGGGCGTCGCCGGCAGATCCCCCCGGCTGCGCTCGCGCATCGTCTTCTCGATGCCGTCGACGCGCCGTTCGTCGTGCGTGCGGGGGAGGCGACCCGTCCGGAGGGCGAGTAGACGGGCCTCGCCCTCAGAGCGCCGCGGCCAGCCGCGTGCCCTGGTCGATGGCGCGCTTCGCGTCGAGCTCGGCGGCCACGTCGGCGCCGCCGATGAGGTGCGCCGCGATCCCGAGCCCCGCCAGTTCCTCGTGCAGTTCGCGCGCGGGATCCTGCCCCGTGCAGAGCACGATCGTGTCGACCGGGAGGGTGCGCTCCTCGCCTTCGAGGGCGAAATGCAGGCCGGCGTCGTCGATGCCGCGGTACTCGGCGCCGGGCACCATGCGCACACCGCGCCGCGCGAGCTCGGTGCGGTGGATCCAGCCGGTCGTCTTGCCGAGGCCGGCGCCCACCTTGGTCTCCTTGCGCTGCAGCAGCGTCACGGAGCGGCGCGCCGGCGTCTCGACGGGGGCTGCGAGCCCGCCGGGAGAGGCGTGCGCGGGGTCGACGCCCCAGTGCGCGAGGAAGCCGGCGAGAGCGGCGGGATCCTCGTCGGCGCCCTCGCCGACGCCCTCGATGGCATCGCTCGTCAGGAACTCGGCCACGTCGAAGCCGATGCCGCCGGCGCCCAGCACCGCGACGCGCTCGCCGACGGGGACGCCATCGCGCAGCACGTCGAGGTAGCCGACGACGCTGGGGTGATCGAGCCCAGGGATCTCGGGACTGCGCGGGTGCACCCCCGTGGCGAGCACGATCTCGTCGAAGCCGGCGGCGGCGAGATCCGAGGCCGTGACCCGGTGCCCCAGCCGCACCTCGACGCCCGTCTCATCGAGGCGCACGCCGAAGTAGCGCAGCGTCTCGCCGAACTCGCTCTTGCCGGGCACGCGCATGGCCACGTTCAGCTGGCCACCCACGCGATCCGCGGCCTCGAACAGCGTCACGGCGTGGCCGCGCGACGCCGCCGTCGTGGCGCAGGCGAGGCCGGCCGGGCCCGATCCCACGACCGCGATGCGCTTGCGCTTCACCGTCGGCGCGATGATCAGCTCGGTCTCGTGCGCGGCGCGCGGGTTGACGAGGCACGAGGTGAGCCGGCCCGAGAAGGTGTGATCGAGGCAGGCCTGGTTGCAGCCGATGCAGGTATTGATGCGGCCGGCCTCGCCGGTGGCGGCCTTGCGCACGAACTCCGGGTCGGCGAGGAACGGGCGGGCCAGCGACACGAGATCGGCGCAACCGTCGGCGAGCACCCGCTCGGCCGTCTCGGGCGTGTTGATGCGGTTGGTGGTGATGAGCGGGATCCCGATCTGGCCCATGAGGCGCTTCGTGACCCAGGCGAAGGCCGCGCGCGGCACCGAGCTCGCGATCGTGGGGATGCGCGCCTCGTGCCAGCCGATGCCGGTGTTGATCATGGTGGCGCCGGCCTCCTCGACGAGCCCCGCCAACGCGATCACCTCGTCGAGCGGGGCGCCGTCGGGCACGAGGTCGAGCATCGAGAGGCGGTAGACGATGATGAAGCTCTCGCCCACGGCCTCGCGCACCCGGCGCACGATCTCGACGGGGAAGCGGACGCGGTTCTCGAAGGATCCGCCCCAGCGGTCATTCCGATGATTCGTATGCGGCGCCGTGAACTCGTTGATGAGGTAGCCCTCCGACCCCATGATCTCGACGCCGTCGTAGCCGGCCCGCTGCGCGAGGAGTGCGGTGCTGGCGTAGTCGTCGACGGTGCGCTCGATGTCGGCGTCGGCGAGCTCGCGCGGGGTGAGCGGCGAGATGGGGGATCGGAGCGGGCTCGGGGCGACGATGTCGGGGTGCGCGCCGTAGCGGCCGGCGTGCAGGATCTGCAGGGCGATGCGCCCGCCCGCCTCGTGCACGGCGCCGGTGACGATGCGGTGGTGCTCCAGCTGCGACGCGTCGTCGAGAGTCGCGGCGCCGGGGGTGAGGCGGCCCTCCGCGTTGGGCGCGATGCCGCCCGTGACGATCAGCGCCGCATCGGCCCGCTCCCGGTAGAAGGCGGCGAGGCGCTCGGGGCCGTCGGGCGCCTCCTCGAGGCCGAGGTGCATCGAGCCCATGATCACGCGGTTGGGCAGGGTCGCGAAGCCGAGGTCGAGGGGCTCCAGAAGATGCGGGTAGGTCTGCGCTGACATGCGTTCACCGTTTCGGTCGTTCGGGGATGGCATGAATGTAGTGCAGCCTCCAAAGCGGTGTCGAGCCGGCTGTGGCGAGTGCACAAAGGGAGTGCCTCGGGAGAGGTCGGAAGCCGAGCGATCTCGGTCATGGGGTCGTGGTCTGAGTTCCGGAGTCCCGGAGTACCGGAGTCCCGGGTGAGGTATATGGCCCGCCTTGGGATCAGCGCCGGGTGCTCGGGAGCGCCCGGGCGAATACGGCGGTCGCCGCGCCGACCAGCACGAGCAGGCCGAGGGCCCAGCGCAGGCCGGCCGCGTTCGCGATCAGCCCGATGATCGGGCTCGTGGCGAGGAAGCCGACGCGCAGCAGCCAGCTGACCGCGGTGACTCCCGCGCCCTGGCTGATGCCAGGGAGCTTCGCCGCC
>JASGDX010000017.1:0-10399 GCA_047606985.1 Leucobacter sp.
CCTTCATCGAGTCGTGGGTCACCGGCGACAAGCGCGAGCACCACATCCTCGACCGCCCGCGCAACGCCCCAACCCGCACCGCGATCGGTGCTGCCGGCGTGACGTTCTACGCGGTGATGTGGGCCGGGGCGAGCTCCGACCTCATGGCGACGCACTTCCAGCTGTCGATGGAGGGCGTGATCCACGCCCTGCAGTTCCTGCTCATCTTCGGCCCGATCATCACCTACCAGATCACCAAGCGCATCTGCCTCTCCCTGCAGAAGAAGGATCGCGCCATCGCTCTGCACGGCTACGAGTCGGGCCGCATCGTCCGCCTCCCCGGCGGCGAGTTCATCGAGGTGCACAAGCCGCTCGACGAGTACGAGCAGTGGCAGCTGGTCAGCTACCACGACTACGCACCGCTCATGCTGCGCCCCGACGACAACGGCCGCATCTCGTTCGGCAAGCGTCTCCGCGCCGGCTTCAGCCGCTGGTTCTTCGAAGACCGGATCGTGCCCCCCACCAAGGGCGAGATCGAGCAGGGGCACCACGAGGGTCACTGACCTTCTCCCCCGTTATCGAGGGTCCCGCAGGATTCCTGCGGGACCCTCGGCGTATCCGCTTCGGGAAACCCGGTCTTTACCTCTCAAGAGCTCCGGGCAGATGACTTTCTGCGTGGTATGGGTCGCCCCCATTTCATCCAACGGTCGGTACACCACCACGACCAGCTCAATACCGGTGCAAGTACACTATGCGGTGAGGGAACTATTCGGCGTTTTGGTTCACGAGCGGGCTTGGTCACACGGCAGAATCGGCGCCACTGGCGCACTGCGAGGAAGGAAACTCACGCATGACCATGACTCGCCCCTTCGCTCAAGTCGATGTGTTCTCCTGCGAACCCTACCGAGGCAACCCGGTCGCTGTGATCCTTGACGGCACCGGCCTCGATACCGAAACGATGGAACGCATCGCGCGGTGGACGAACCTCTCAGAGACGACCTTCGTGCTCCCGCCCACAAGCGACGCGGCCGACTACTGGCTGCGGATCTTCACCCCAACCGGTGAGTTGCCTTTCGCTGGTCACCCTACTCTCGGATCAGCTCGCGCATGGCTGGAGAACGGCGGAATCCCACGCATGGCCGGTCGACTCGTGCAAGAGTGCGGGGCCGGGCTGGTCGAGCTGCGCGACGACGGTGACGCGCTTTCATTCGCTGCACCCCCGCTCTTGCGTACCGGCCCGATCGAAGACGACTACCTCGCCCGGATCATCCATGCTTACGGCATCATTCCGGAACAAGTTGTCGGGCACCAGTGGGTCGATAACGGCCCTGGATGGGCGGTCGTACAGCTCGCTACCGCTGATGAAGTCCTGGCTCTCGATCCAGACTTCTCGCTCATCCCCGACGCGATGGTCGGTGCCGTTGGGGCATACCCCGAGGGTTCGCCTCATGCGTTCGAGCTGCGCGCGTTCGCCCCCGGTGAGAATGTGACTGAAGATCCGGTAACCGGGAGCTTGAACGCCTCGGTAGCGCAGTGGCTCACGAGCACCGGGCAAGCACCCGAACGCTATACCGTCTCGCAGGGTGCACGCCTCGGCCGAGCCGGAGAGATCACCATCACGACCGAAGACGGCATCGTATGGGTGGGTGGCGCTGCATCGGTGCTCTTCGCGGGCACCGTCTCGGCCTAACCGCAGAAACGGAAGGAACACGTGACTCATGCGTTCATCGCATGTGCGCGCTCCATCAGGTCGGTGATCGCCTTGGAGGTCGCGGCGCTTCTTGTCTCTGCCGGAACGCTGTGGACGCCTGCGGCCCGCTCTCCTGTCGTGTACCGCTGATATGTAGTTCTGTTTTCCCTGCGCGTCGCAGCTCCCGTGAGTTGGTCCAAGCGGGAACAAGCGGCGGCATCGATGCGTGCACGCGCGTATCGCCGCTATCCGCACGGCCTCGGTAAGAGCCGGAGAGCCCCTCCCTCAGACGTCGAGCAGCAGGAGGGCTCCTCGAGCGAGCAGCTCCTCGAAGCGGCGATCCCCCGCACGCAAGCGCAACGCGCTCAGAGCAACGTTGACGGTCTCACCCAATGCGGGATCGCGAGACGCCGCCACAGCTTGATGGAGAAAGCGCTGCAGCGCGTCCTGGTCCGTTCTCGTCTTGTCGTCCGTGCTCTCGCCGGGCTCATCGAGCTCACTGCTCTCGCCGAGTTCGCTCAACCGCTCGAGGCAGGCGAGGAAGAGTTCCTGCTTGGTGGCGAAGCTCGCGTAGACATGCGGTTGCGGCACCCCCGCGCGTGCGGCGATGCCCGACGTGGAGGCGCCGTGATAGCCGAAGAGGCCGAACTCGACAAGTCCGGCCTCCAGCAGGCGCCTGCGATTCTCCCCCGGCCGTCTGCGGGTACGACGTTCGACCATCGAGCTATCCGAGGTCGAGGATCTTGCGGTAGTGCTCTCCCACGGCTTCGAAGCCGCGGTGGTTGTAGAAGGACCCGAAGCGCGCAGTCGACGCGGACAGCTGTCGCACTCCGCGGCCCATGCAGTAGTGCTCGTTGGCCTGCATGAGGCGGTCGCCGACGCCGTGGCCGCGGGATCCCTCATCGACCACGATCTCCTGGAGATGAGCCGTCAGCCCAGGCGCGTGCAGCAACCGGGACACCGTCATCAGCGAGTATCCGACGATCTCATCCTCGAGCTCGGAGACGAACAGCACGTTCGTCTCCTGGTCGCGATGCCGCAGCACGTTGTCGAAGGCGACCAGGAACTCGTCGCGCCCGATCGGCTCGCGGCCCGTGGAGAACTGACGGGCCAGAGTGAAGACGGCTGAACCGTCTTCACTCCGGCCTCGGCGGATGATGATGCTCAAACGTTCGATCCTCTGAGCCTGCTAGCGGGCGAAGTTGCCGCGGTAGTACTCGTACACCCAGCCGACAACGCCGACCAGCACGAGCGGAACCGCGAGGAAGCAGAGCCAGAAGTCGAATCCGATGCACAGGCCGAGAACCGTGGCGGAAGCGCCGAAGGCCAGAAAGATCGGCCACCAGCTCCACGGGCTGAACTCGCCGAGCTCGGGATCGCCGTCATCGATGTCGGAATCCTCGCGGTCCTCCACCAGCACACCGCCCTGCTTCTTCTGCACGAGCATCAGGTAGAAGGCGATGAAGGCGGTCAACGCGCCCGAGAGCAGGATCGCGACCGACCCGGTCCACTCGATGTAGCCGTGGATGGCCAGGCTCATGCCCGTGTAGACCGCGTCCACCACCACGAAGTAGGTGGTGAGGATCCAGAAGATGACGATGTTGGATTTCATGGTTCAGATCTCCTCGGGATCACTTCGCGAGTTCGGGCGCGCGCACGGGCTGCTCGACGCCGCTGACCTCGGGGTGGTTGAGGTCGAAGGCCGGCGACTCGGAACGTATGCGCGGGATCGAGGTGAAGTTGTGACGCGGGGGCGGGCACGACGTGGCCCACTCGAGCGAGCGGCCGTAGCCCCACGGATCATTGATCGTCACCTTGGGAGCGCGGCGCGCGGTGAGGTACACGTTGAGGAGGAACGGGATCATCGAAGCGCCGAGGATCATCGCGCCCACCGTGGAGAGCTGGTTGCCCCAGGTCACGCCGTCGGACGGCAGGTAGGTGTAGTAGCGACGCGGCATGGCCATGACGCCGAGCCAGTGCTGCACGAGGAATGTCGTGTGGAAGCCGATGAACAGCACCCAGAAGTGGATCTTGCCGAGGCGCTCATCGAGCATCTTGCCGGTCCACTTCGGCCACCAGAAGTAGAAGCCGGCGAACATCGCGAAGACGACGGTGCCGAAGACCACGTAGTGGAAGTGCGCGACCACGAAGTAGCTGTCGGACAGGTGGAAGTCGAGCGCCGGAGAAGCGAGGATCACGCCGGTCAGGCCGCCGAAGACGAAGGTCACGAGGAAGCCGAGCGTCCAGAGCATCGGGGTCTCGAAGGTGATCGAGCCGCGCCACATCGTGCCGAGCCAGTTGAAGATCTTCACGCCGGTCGGCACCGCGATGAGCATGGTCATCAGGGCGAAGAACGGGAGCAGCACGGAGCCGGTCACGTACATGTGGTGCGCCCACACGGTCATCGAGAGGGCCGCGATCGAGATCGTCGCGTAGATCAGCGTCTTGTAGCCGAAGATCGGCTTGCGGCTGAACACCGGGATGACCTCGGAGACGATGCCGAAGAAGGGCAGTGCGATGATGTACACCTCGGGATGCCCGAAGAACCAGAACAGATGCTGCCAGAGGATCGCACCGCCCTCTCCCTCGTAGATCTGAGCCCCGAAGATGCGGTCGGCCGCGAGGCCGAACATGGCGGCGGCGAGCACCGGGAAGACGAGGATGACGAGGAGGGAGGTGATCAGCGTGTTCCAGGTGAACACCGACATGCGCCACATCGTCATGCCCGGAGCGCGCATGGTGATGATCGTGGTGATGAAGTTGACGCCGCCCATGATCGTGCCGAAGCCGCTGACGCCCAGTCCGAGCACCCAGAGGTTGCCGCCGACGCCGGGCGAATAGGTCATGCCCGACAGCGGCGCATAGGCGAACCAGCCGAACGATGCGGCGCCCTGCGGAGTGAGGAAGCCGCCCACCGCGATGAGCGAGCCGAAGGTGTAGAGCCAGAACGCGAACGCGTTGAGTCGCGGGAACGCGACGTCGGGAGCGCCGATCTGCAACGGCATGAGGACGTTCGCGAAGCCCGCGAAGAGCGGGGTGGCGAACATCAGCAGCATGATCGTGCCGTGCATGGTGAACAGCTGGTTGTACTGCTCCTTCGTGGCGACGATCTCGAGATTCGGAGCGAACAGCTGCGCGCGGATGACCAGAGCCATGAGGCCGCCGATCAGGAACCACACGAAGGAGCTGATCAGGTACATGTACCCGATCACCTTGTGGTCCGTGGATGTGACCCACGAGACGATGACATTGCCCTTCTTCATGTTCTTCGCTTCCCTCGTTACTCGTTCTGCGCCTTGGCGTTCTCGTTGTCGCCGGCGAGGTGCTCCTGGTTCGGGTTGAACTCCTTGTCCACCTGGCCGGTGTTGCCCGCCGCGCGCAGCGATGCGACGTACGCGTCGTACTCGTCCTGTTCGACGACCTTCACCTTGAAGAGCATCATCGAGTGGTATTCGCCGCAGAGCTCGGCGCACTTGCCCATGAACTCGCCCGTCCTAGTGGGTGTGAAGCTCATGTAGTTGGTCTGACCGGGGATCATGTCCTTCTTGTAGAGGAACTCGACCACCCAGAAGGAGTGGATGACGTCGCGGGTCTCGAGCCTGATCTCGGTGGTCTTGTCGACAGGGAGGTAGAGCACCGGGAGCGTGTCGTCGGTCGCCTCGCCCTCGTCATCGGTCTGCACCTGGACGCCCTGGAAGTAGACGTCGTCGTTCACGTAGTTGAAGTCCCACGCCCAGCGCTTGCCGATGACCTCGACCACGTTCTCGGGAGAGTCGTAGCGCTGCTCGATCTTGTTCTGCTCCTGCGCGGTGAATGCGAAGAAGCCGAGCACGAGGATCACGGGGACGACCGTGAAGAAGGTCTCGATCGGCATGTTGTAGCGCAGCTGCACCGGGAGGCCGGTCTGGCCCTTGCGACGGCGGTACGCGATGGTGGCCCAGATGATGAGGCCCCAGGTGATCACGCCCACCGCGAGGAGCACGATCCAGGAGGTCACCCAGAGGCCGGTGATGCCGTCAGTATGGTTGGTGGTCCCCTCGGACCCCGCGGGGAGGAAGCCGCGTTGCTGCTCGGGGGTGCAGCCGGCCAGCAGCAGCGCCGCCGAGAGCAGCGCGGGGGCCGCGACCCATTTCATTCGACGATTGGAACGCACCGCATACCTTTCGAAACGTTTCTCGCCCGCATCGGATGCAGACGAAGCTGATGACTCACTGATTAGCTTAGCGCGAAGCTGAACGTTTCCCGAACACCGCCCGGGTGTCGCGCAGAGTCGGTTATCATCTGACGATTCAGCTGAAGCTGTCGCCGCAGGCGCAGCTTCCCTGGGCGTTGGGATTGTCGATGGTGAAGCCCTGCTTCTGGATCGTGTCCTCGAAGTCGATCGTCGCGCCGTTCAGGTAGGGGATGCTCATCGCGTCGACCACCACCTCCACCCCGCCGAAGTCGACGATCGCGTCGTTCTCGAGCTCCCGCTCGTCGAAGAACAGCTGGTAGATGAGGCCGGAGCAACCACCCGGCTGCACCGCGATGCGCAGGCGCAGATCGTCGCGCCCCTCCTGGGCGAGCAGGCTTCGCACCTTCTCCTGCGCTGCTTCGCTCAGCAGCACGCCGTGCGCCCGTTCGCCGGTGGCCACGCCGCCCTCCGCTGCGATCGTCTCAGTGCTCATGCGTACTCCTCGCTCGCGTGCCGATCAGTGCTCATCAGTCTACCGCGCAGTCACGGCCGGGGCGCGGCCTTCCTCACGGTATCCTGGTGGGAGACGCCGGTGATCCGCCGGCCCCCGGCCGGCGCCGTCCGCCTCGGGGATCATCGAGCGCGATGCGCGGAACGAGAGGACAGGCGTGACGAAGAAGGGCGTTGAGAACGCGGCCGACGCGAGCGGGCACGGGGCCGAGGAGCGCGGAGCGGTCGGCAAGGGCCGTCCCACGCCGTCCCGCAAGCAGGCCGAGGCCGCGAACGCCCGCCCCATCGTCGGCGCCAAGGACAAGGCCGCGGTGAAGGAGCAGCGCCGCCAGCAGACCGAGGCCCGCGAGCGCGCCCGGCTCGGCATGATGGCCGGAGATGAGCGGTTCCTCGGCCCGCGCGACAAGGGTCCGCAGCGCCGCTTCGTGCGGGACTACGTCGATTCGCGCTGGAGCGTCGGCGAGCTGCTCATCCCGATGATGTTCGCGGTGCTCGTGATGACCTTCATCCCCGGCGTGATGCAGGTGGTCAGCCTCATCGTGATCTGGGCGTTCGTCGCGCTCGCGGTGCTCGACGCCGTGTTCCTCGGCCTGCGCCTCAAGCGTCTGCTGGGCGCGAAGTTCGGCGCGGATCGCGTGCAGCCGGGCTTCCGCTGGTACGCGGCGATGCGCGCCTTCCAGTTCCGCCCGCTGCGGGTGCCCAAGCCGCAGGTGAAGCGCGGCCAGCGCCCGCAGTGATCCCAGCCCTGCGGCGTTTCGGGCCGCGGCGTTTCAGCCCGCTGCGTTTCAGCCCGCCGCGTTCCCCCGCCATCCCGCCCGACGCAGTCCGCGGTTGATCGCGCGCGCCCAGAGCGGTCCCTCGTAGATGAACGCCGTGAAGCCCTGCACGAGCGTGGCGCCCGCCCGCAGCCGCTCCAGCACGTCGGCGGCGGTGGTCACTCCCCCGACCGAGATCACGCAGAAGCCGGGATCCGGGGCGGCCGCCCGGATGCGGCGCAGCACCTCGAGCGAGCGCTCGCGCAGCGGGGCTCCCGAGAGGCCGCCCGCGCCGATGCGCTCCACTTCCGAGACGTCCGCTCGCAGCCCGGAGCGGGAGATCGTGGTGTTGGTCGCGATGATGCCGTCGAGCCCGAGGCGCACCGCCAGCGCGACGATACCGTCGATCTGCTCGTCGCCCATGTCCGGCGCGATCTTCACGAGCAGCGGGGTGCCGTCCGCGGCGTCGCGCACGGCGGAGAGCAGCGGCTCGAGCATCTCCAGCTCCTGGAGACCGCGGAGGCCGGGGGTGTTGGGCGAGCTCACGTTGACCGCGAGGTAGTCGGCGACGGGGGCGAGCCGCTGCGCGCTCCAGACGTAGTCCTGCGCGGCGTCGTCGACCTCGGTGACGCGGCTCTTGCCGATATTCACGCCGATCACCGGGCGGCGGCGCGAGAGCAGCGCCTTCTCGATGCGGGGCACGGCCGCGGCGGATCCGCCGTTGTTGAAGCCCATCCGGTTCACGAGGGCGCGGTCGTCGACCAGGCGGAAGGAGCGGGGCTTCGGATTGCCCGGCTGCGCATGGCGGGTGAGCGTGCCGACTTCGACGTGGCCGAAGCCGATCGCGCCGAGGCCGAGGATGCCCTCGGCGTTCTTGTCGAATCCGGCGGCCAGGCCGAAGGGGCTCGGGAACTCGATCCCGAGCGCGCGCACCTTGAGCGAGGGATCGGGGGCGCAGAAGCGCCGCAGCGCACCGCCGAGCAGCGGCGCGAACCGGATGGCCCGGAACGCGAGGTGGTGCGCCGGCTCGGGATCCATGCGCCGCAGCACGGTGTCGAACAGCAGCGGGTACAGGCGCATGCGCTTCATTCCTCCGGGGACGTGGCCGCCGCCGCACGGGGCGCGGCGGCTCGGGTGTTCGAGAGCTCTGCGGTCTCGGGATCGACCGAGGCGCGGGGACGGGCGCGGAGCTCGGCGATCGCGGCGTCGAAGTCGGCGAGCGATTCGAAGGCCTGGTAGACGCTCGCGAACCGCAGGTAGGCGACCTCGTCGAGCTGCCGCAGATGCGGCAGGATCGCGAGGCCGATCTCGTTCGCGTCGAACTGGGCGATGCCGCTCGAGCGGACCGACTCCTCCACCTGCTGCGCGAGCACGGCGAGGTCGGCCTCGGTCACGGGCCGCCCCTGACAGGCCTTGCGCACGCCGCTCATCACCTTCTCCCGGCTGAAGGGCTCGACGACCCCCGAGCGCTTGATGACGGTGAGGCTCGCGGTCTCGGTGGTGGTGAAGCGCCGACCGCACTCCGGGCACTGGCGGCGGCGGCGGATCGAGAGCCCGTCGTCCGCGGTGCGGGAGTCGATGACGCGGGAGTCGGGGTGCCTGCAGAACGGGCAGTGCATCAGCGCGCCCCGTCCTCGGGCCGATCCGATGCGAAGCGGGCGCTGACGGCCTCTCCGTGGGCGGGAAGCCCCTCGGCGCCTGCGAGGGCGAGCAGCGGGGCCTCCACCTCGGCGAGCGCCGCGCGGTCGTAGCGGATGATCTGCTGCGACCTCAGGAAGGTGTGCGCGCCGAGACCCGAGGAGAACCGGGCCGTGCCGCCGGTGGGCAGCACGTGGTTGGAGCCGGCGAGGTAGTCGCCGAGGCTCACGGGCGTGTAGCCGCCGACGAAGATCGCCCCGGCGTCGGTGATGCCGGCCAGCACCGCCGCGTCGTCCGCCGTCTGGATCTCGAGGTGCTCGGGGCCGTAGGCGTTGCTGACGAGCGCGGCGGTGGCGAGGTCGTCGACGAGGATCACGGCCGACTGCTGGCCTCCCAGAGCGGTGGCGACCCGCTCGGCGTGCCGGGTGCGCGCGGCGCGCGCCGCGACCTCGACGAGCACCAGGTCGGCGAACTCGGCTGAATCGGTGACGAGCACCGATGCGGCGGCCTCGTCGTGCTCGGCCTGGCTGATGAGGTCGGCGGCGACGAAGCCCGGATCGGCGCTCGCGTCGGCGATCACGAGGATCTCGGTGGTGCCCGCCTCGGAGTCGATGCCGACGCGACCGCTCACCACGCGCTTGGCCGCGGCGACGAAGACGTTGCCCGGGCCCGTGACCACGTCGACGGGAGCGAGGCCTATCTGCGGCACGCCGTGGGCGAAGGCCGCCACCGCTCCGGCGCCGCCGATCGCGTACACCTCGTCGACGCCGCAGAGCGCGGCCGCCCAGAGCACGGCGGGGTGCGGCAGCCCGTCGTTGTCGCGCTGCGCGGGCGAGGCGAGCGCGAGGCCGGGCACGCCCGCGGTCTGCGCGGAGACCGCGTTCATGATGACCGAGGACGGGTAGGCCGCCTTGCCCCCCGGCGCGTAGAGGCCGACCCGCGACACCGGCTGCCAGCGCTGGAGGATCTCGGCGCCGTCGGCCATGCGGGTGACCCGCTCCTCCGGCACCTGCGCAGCCGAGGCGCGTCGCAGGCGGGCGATGAGCTCGCGCAGCGCGCCCTCGACGTCGGCCGGGCAATCGCGCAGGGAGTCGGCGATCGCCTCGGCCGGAACGCGCAGCGCGTGGCCCTCGACGCCGTCGAAGTCTCGAGCCTGATCCCGCAGCGCCGCCTCGCCGCGCTCGGCGACTTCCGCGACGAGGGGGCGCACCCGCTCGACCGCCTCCTCCGCGCTCACCGCGGCGCGCGGCACGAGTCGCAGCAGGTCGGCCCGGGATAGCTCACGGCCCCGCAGATCAATGGTTCGCATCACCAGGCCATTCTACCGGGGCCGGCACGAGCATCCCGAGCCAGGCCAGCTCCCGCACACCGGCGACGAGCGCTTCGCTCGCAGCGCCCGCGTCGACCTCGAGGATCGTGGCGAGGGCGTCGGCGATCTGCCCGAGGGTCAGCTCGCCGTCGCAGGCCCCGACGGCCGCGGCGAGCAGCGGATCGGCGGTGACCCGCCTGGCCACGGGACGGTCGGTGACGAGGGTGATCGCGCGCGGCGCCTCCTCGCCCGGCCGGTGCTCCCGCTCCTCGCGCACCGCGTCGTCGAGCAGCCAGCGCGCGGCCAGCACCTCGGCATCGCTCATGCGCTCGGCGGCGGCGCCC
>JASGDX010000018.1:0-5000 GCA_047606985.1 Leucobacter sp.
CTCGCCCGCGCTCGCCGATATCTCGCTCAGCATCCGGGAAGGCGAGTTCGTCGCGATCGTGGGAGCATCGGGCGCCGGGAAGTCGACGCTGCTCAACCTCCTCGGCCTGCTCGACTCGCCGAGCGCGGGAAACTACCTGGTGCGAGGCGAGCCGGTCGGAGCACTCGCCGAGCGAGAACGCGACCGTCTGCGGGCGGCCACGTTCGGGTTCGTGTTTCAGGATTCCCACATGCTGGCCAAGGAGACGGCCGGTGGGAACGCTGCGCTCGGGTTGTCGATCAACGAAGTGGATCCCTCGCTGCGGCCCGGACTCGTCGCCCGGGCGCTCGCGACGGTAGGCCTGCTCGGCAAGGCTCAGGAACGCGCGGGAAATCTCTCCGGGGGAGAGCGCCAGCGGGTCGCTCTCGCACGCGCCATCGCCACTGCTCCCATGATTCTCCTCGCGGATGAGCCCACGGGAGCGCTCGACACCGCCAATTCGGCTCGTGTCGTGGACACCTTCAGAACCCTCAACAGCGGTGGCGTGACCGTCATCATGATCACTCACGATCCCGACGTCGCCGGCGCGGCCGATCGAGTCATCGAGATGAGCGACGGCCGCATCGTGTCGGACTCCGACGACGGAGATGCGGCTAGAACGGATGTGCCTGAGAGTTCCGCCGATCCCGCGCCTGCCCTGCCCGATCCCGCGGCGCCCGTGCCTGGTCCCGCGCCTGCCCAGCTGCCCGCGCGCACCCAATCGGGGGCGTCGAGAGCACGAGAACGGATCGCATCGGCGATCTCGACTCACACCGTGCATGCGGCGAGGGCGGCCGTGCTGCTGTTGGCGTTCACCATCGGTGCCGGGGGCCTCGTCACAGCGATCGGGCTCAACCAGAGCGCAGCCGAGCAGGTCGTCGGTCGCCTGGACTCTGCCGATCTCGATAAGTTCCTGGTGGTTCCGAAACAAGATCCTGACGCGATCAGGGCCGAGTTCGCGCTCTCCGAGGAGGCATCCGTGGCACAGGTCGCTGCAATCGCCCGGGAGCGCTTGCGCGGCCTCGACGGGGTTCTCTCGGTCGGTATGACAGCGGCCGCGGAATTCGACGGGGACGTGACGCTGCTCGATCCCGCGACGGTCGCTGAGCAGCCCTCGGCCACTCCCGAGATTCACCTGGCGGATCGGACCTATCTCGAGATGCAAGGTGTGAAGCCCACCGGCGGTGTCCGGAGTCTTCGGTTGTTCGACTCCGATGAGGACTCCCCGGCCGTGCTGATCGGTTCGGGGCTGGCGGAAAAGCTCGGGATCGAGGCACTCGAACCGGGAGCGCAGCTGTGGATCGGGCGTGTGCCCGCGGCAATCGTCGGGGTCATCGGCGACTCCGGTGAAGAACCCCGGTTCGGCTCGGCGTTGGTCGTCAACCCAGCGCTTGCCGAAGAGGTCGCCTCCGCTGATGCGACGCTCCTGATACGCACGGCGCCCGGAGGACCCGCAGCTCTCGCGAAGGAGGTCGGCCTGGCGATCGCTCCGGGAGACGATGAGCTCTACCGGCCCGAGACGGTCGCCGACCTGCGCCTGCTGACCGAGGGTGTCGCGTCGGACCTGGTCGCGCTCACCGGTGCCGTATCTTGGGTGCTGCTGGTGCTCACCTCGCTGAGCGCTGCGACGGCGGCGTACTTGTCTGTGCACGCGCGATCGGCCGAGATCGCGCTTCGACGCGCGGTCGGTGAAAGCAGGCGTTCGATCTGGGGGCAGTTCATGCTCGAGGGGTTGACGGTCGGACTGCTCGGCGGGCTGCTGGGCAGCGCACTCGGAGTCGTCTTGCTCGTTGCGGCAGCTCGGACCCAGGGGTGGGTTCCGACCTTCGATCTTCGCTTCCTCGGAGTCGGCGTCATCGCAGGGGTGCTCACGGGAGCGCTCGCATCGCTGTATCCCGCTGCGGTCGCGGCGCGGAAGGACCCAGCACTGGCCGTGCGAGGAACCTGAGGGGGACGGGCCTCCCCAAGCTCCTGAAGCCGTCCCTGTCCGAGGAGATCGGGGGCGAACGCCGGGGCTCGGCGTGGGCGAGGCGCGCTCGGGATCGCGCGCCGCGTGATCAGGAGGCGGACGGCTCCGCGGCCAGCAGCTCCCCGAGGTGCTCGAGCAGGGCGTCGACGTGCTCGTCGCGGGTGTCGAACGCGCACATGAGACGGTAGAGGCCGGGTTCGGTGGGCCAGGCGCCGAAGGCGAAGCGCTGCTGAGCGCGCTCGGCGACCGCGGCGGGCAGCACCGCGAAGACGGCGTTGGACTCGACGGGCTGCGCGATCCCGACCCCCTGGTGCATGCGCCCCAGTTCCTCGAGGCCTGCCGCGAGCCTGGCCGCCATCGCGTTCGCGTGGCGCGCCGAACGCAGCCACAGATCGCCCTCGTACAACGCGAGCAGCTGCGCCGAGAGGAAGCGCATCTTCGAGCTCAGCTGCAGGTCGACCTTGCGCAGGTGCGGCAGGCCGGGTGCGGATCCCGGCCGCAGCACGACCACCGCCTCCGCGCCGAGCAGGCCGTTCTTCGTGCCGCCGAGGCTCAGCAGGTCGATGCCGACCTCACCCGTGAGCGCGGCGAGCGGCACTCCGAGGTGCGCGGCGGCGTTGCCCAGGCGGGATCCGTCGACGTGCAGCAGCAGCCCGCGCTCGTGGGCGTGCTCGGCGAGGGCGCGGATCTCGGCGGCGGTGTAGCAGGTGCCGAGCTCGGTGCTCTGCGAGATCGAGACGATGCCGGGCTCGGCGCGGTGGGGGTTGCCGCGGCCCCACGCCTCGCGATCCACGAGCTCGGGGGTCAGCTTGCCGCCCGGAGCCTCGACCGGCAGCAGCTTGATCCCGCCGGTCTTCTCCGGCGCGCCGGTCTCGTCGGTGTGGATGTGGGCGGTGCTCGCGCAGATCACCGCGCCCCACCGGGGCAGCGCGGCCTGCAGCGCGAGCACGTTGGCGCCCGTGCCGTTGAAGACCGGGAAAGCCTCGGCTTCGGGGCCGAAGAGGCGCTTCGCGAGGGCGCCGAAGCGCTCGGTCCAGGGGTCGCCGCCGTACGCGGGGGCGTGCCCGGTGTTCGCTGCGGCCAGCGCCTCGAGCACCTCGGGGTGGACGCCGGCCCAGTTGTCGGAGGCGAAGGAGACGGGCGGTGCGCTCGGGGAGCCGGAGTCGCTCGGGCGGTCGGGGCCGCTGGCTGCGGGGTCGGCGAGGCCGGTGGCGGGATCGGCGGGGTTGGCTGCGGGATCGGCGGCGTTCACCCGTTCAGCCTACGATGGGCTGCGACCGCACCGCAGCCAGTCCGCCTCCGGGGTGCGGCAGCCGCGTGGCCCGGTCGTCCCCGCCTCGCAGCCGGGCCGCCTCCGCCTCGCAGCCGCCTCGCAGCCCGGGTTCCTTTCCCAGCCCCTTCATGCCGATCCCCGGCAGCCCGATCCTCAGCCCCAGCCCCTGGTGCCCCTCCCCACCATCATCCGCTGGTCGGTTTCAGGGGTAACTCCTCGGGGGAGCCCCTGAAACTGACCAATGGATCACGGGTACTGCTTGCCGTCCCCTGCTCGCCGCCCGACGGCGCCGCCCGCCGGCACCGCTCTCGCCCGCCGGCACCGCCCACCAACCCCATTCACCGACCGGTGGATGGCGAGATCGCACGGTCGGTGGCTGCCGCGCCGCACTCAGCCGCGGCAGGCTGGAGGCATGAAGCACTCACCCGACCTGGCCCCCGTGCGCGTGCGCGGCCTCGAGAAGCGCTACGGCGACCGCACCGTGCTCGACGGCATCGACCTCGACATCGCCCCGGGCGAGACCTACGCCCTGCTCGGCCCCAACGGCGCCGGCAAGAGCACCGCGATCGAGATCCTCGAGGGGATCAGACGACCGGGCGGCGGGGAGGTGCGCGTGCTGGGCCAGGACCCGCTGACCGCGCACCGCTCGTGGCGATCCCGCATCGGCATCGTGTCCCAGAGCACCGGCGACCTCGGCCCCTACACCGCCCGCGAGCTCGTCGCCTACTTCGGCGGCCTCTACCCCGACCCGCGCGGCGTCGAGGAGGTGCTCGAACTGGTCGGTCTGACGGAGCACGCGGGCAAGCGCGCGACCAGGCTCTCGGGCGGTCAGCAGCGCAGGCTCGACGTGGCGCTCGGGATCGTCGGCCGCCCCGAACTGCTCTTCCTCGACGAGCCGACCACGGGTTTCGATCCCGAGGCGCGGCGCCGGTTCTGGGACATGCTCGCGCGGCTGACCGGGGAGGGCACCGCGATCCTGCTCACCACCCACTACCTCGACGAGGCGGCGCACCTCGCCGACCGGGTGGGGGTGCTCTCGGGCGGCCGCATCGTCGCGGAGGCGCCGCCCGAACTGCTCGGCGGGGTGGACGCGAGGGTGCCGCTCGTGCGGTGGCGGGATCCCGCGGGCGAGCTCAGGGAGGAGCGCACGCCGACGCCCGGCGCGCTCGTCGCGCGGCTGTGCGAGGCGGCCGCGGGGCTGCCCGGCGGGGAGCCGGCCGAGCTCGAGGTGCGGCGGCCCTCCCTCGAGGAGATCTATCTGGGACTGATCGACCGGTCGCCGGGCGGGGAGCCGTCGGCGACGAATGACGAAGGAGCGGACCGATGAGCGCGATGCGGACCGGGACCGTGCGGCGCGGCGGTGGCGGCGTCGATCCCGCACCCCGGGCGCCCGGGATCCTGCGGGCCGGCGGCCGCGCGATGCTGCTCGAGATCCGGGCCTACTTCCGCACGCCGGACACCGTCTTCTTCACCTTCCTCTTCCCGATCCTCATGCTCGGCATCTTCGGCGTGGCCTTCGAGTCGGTGGGGGAGATCGGGGCGAAGCCCGACGGCACCGGCGGCATCAGCATGGCCGCCTACTACCTGCCGGGCATGGTGGCGGCGGGGCTGCTGCTCACGGGCGTGCAGAACCTCGCGATCGACATCGCGCGGGAGCGCGGCGAGGGGTGGCTGCGCCGGCTCGGCGGCACGCCGCTGTCGCCCGTGTCGTATTTCCTGGGCAAGGCCGGCATGATCCTC
>JASGDX010000019.1:0-11132 GCA_047606985.1 Leucobacter sp.
CGGGATCAGCCCCGCAGCGCGGCGGTCGTCCCCGCCACGGGCGCGCTCGCCTCCCAGGCGCGCGACTCGGCCGAGCGCTCGGCGGCGGTGACGACCTGCGCGGCCGACAGCGCGTCCTGGATGTTCGAGTTCAGCGCCTCGCGGCCCAGCACGGCCTGCAGGAACTTCTTCGCCTCGACCACCTTGAGGTCGTCGTAGCCCATCGAGGTCCCTGCACCGGGCTGGAAGCGGCCGAAGTCGCCCATGCCGGGGTGCGCCATGATGCGGGTGTACCCCTGGTGCTCGGCGCCGAGGCCGTCCGAGAGGTGCAGCTCGTTCATGCGCTCGAAGTTCCAGAAGGCCGAGCCCTGGGTGCCGTAGATCTCGATGCCGTAGCTGGCGCGCGGGCCCACCGCGACGCGCGAGGCCTCGAGGGTGCCCACGGCGTCGGCCGCGACGGCGGCGCCCGAGAGGCGCACGAGCATCGCCGCGTAGTCCTCGTTCTCGACGGGCTTCATCTCGACGTCGGCGCCGTCCTCGATCACGGCGAAGTGGGTGCCGGTGCCCATCGGCAACTCGGGGCGCTCGGTGTAGACGGTCGAGGTGAGCGCGGTGACCTCGGCGATCGGGCCGAGGGTGTACTGCACGAGGTCGACGAGGTGGCCCATGAGGTCGCCCAGCACGCCGTTGCCCGCGAGGCCGCGCACGAAGCGCCACGACAGCGCGCCGCGGGGGTCGGAGGAGTAGTCGGCGAACATCTGGCCGCGCACGTTGGTGATGCGGCCGAGCTCGCCCGCGGCGATGATGGTGCGCAGGTGCTCGATCGCGGGGGCGTGGCGGTAGTTGAAGCCGATGGAGGAGACCACGCCGGCCTCGGCCGCCGCCTCGGCGACCGAGCGGGTCTCGTGCTCGCCGCGGCCCACGGGCTTCTCGATCCAGAAGTGCTTGCCGGCCTTCGCGGCGGCGATGCCGATCTCGGCGTGCAGGAAGTTGGGGGCGCAGATCGAGACGACGTCGACCTCGGGATCGGCCAGCACCTCGCGGTAGTCGGCCGAGGCCTTCTCGTAGCCGAGCACCTCGACGGCCTCCTGCGCGCGGTCCGGTGCCGGGTCGGCCGCGTGCACGAGGCGCGGCGTGAGCTTCAGTTCGGGGTAGACGTACCGCAGGTTCGCGTAGGCGCGGCTGTGCAGTCGGCCCATCCAGCCCACGCTGATGAGGCCGATGCCGATCGTGGTGGTGCCGTCTTCGTTCGTCTGCATGCTCGTGGCTCTCTCTCGAGGTGCTGCGCACCGTGCTTCATCGAGGGTTCGGGATCCCGGAGCCGGGTGCCGGCGCAACGCTGCACGGCGGTCGCGACCTCGTTATGGACCGGTCCAAATTGTAGGGACGTGCGCTCCCCGGTGTCAATGCGCTCCCCGGCGGCAATGCGAAACGCGCGGGACCGGTGCCGAGCAGGACCGGAAGGGCACAGGCGAGACTGGAGCGAGACGGGACCGGCGGAACAGGGGACGGGGCTGGTGGAGGACCCGGGGCTGGGCGGGGCGCGGGTCAGGGCGGGATCGGGGGCACGACCGGGGAGCGCTCCGCAGAGACCGGGCGACGACGCGGGATCGCCGATCCCCCGCACGAGAACGGAGACGGGGCCCTGCTCCACGAGCAGGGCCCCGTCTCGGCGCGGCGGCTACTTGCCGTCGTCGTCCGGGAGATCCCGGATGTCGACCGCCTCTGTGACGGGCACGTGGCCGACGCCTGCGGCGGCGTCCTCCTCGATCTCGTCGCGGATCGTGCGCACCGTATCGGTGCTGGTGCCGACCTGGCGCAGCTCGTGCACGAGCTGTTCGAGTTCGGCGCCGCCGGCCATGAGTCCGGTCAGCTCCTCGAGCGTGATCTCCGACTTCTCGTGGTAGCCGATGCTCTGGCCGCGCTTGAGCAGCAGGAACCGGTCGCCCACCGGGTACGCGTGGTGCGGGTTGTGGGTGATGAAGATCACGCCGAGACCGCGATCGCGCGCCTGGATGATGTAGCGCAGCACGACGCCCGACTGCTTCACGCCGAGGGCGGCGGTCGGCTCGTCGAGGATCAGCACCTTCGCGCCGAAGTACACGGCGCGGGCGATGGCGACGCACTGGCGCTCGCCGCCCGAGAGGGTGCCGATGGGCTGATCCACGTCGCGCAGATCGATGCCCATGTCGAGCAGTTCCTTCTTCGCCGTCTTCCGCATGAATTCGACGTCGAGGCGTTTGAACGGACCGGCGCCCTTCGTCACCTCGGAGCCGAGGAAGAAGTTGCGCCACACCGGCATGAGCGGCGCGACGGCGAGGTCCTGGTACACCGTCGCGATGCCCCGGTTCAGGGCCTCGCGGGGCGAGCTGAACTTCACCTCCTCGCCCTCGACCAGGTAGGCGCCGTCGGTGTTCTGATGTAGACCGGCGATGATCTTGATGAGCGTGGACTTGCCGGCGCCGTTGTCGCCGAGCACGCACATCACCTCGCCGGCGCTGACCTTCAAGCTCACATCGCGGAGCGCGATGATGTTGCCGTAGCGCTTGCCCGCGTCTCGCAGCTCGACGAGCGGCGCGGCGCCGGTCGCCGGAGCGGCCGCGGTTGCGGTGGCGTTCATTTCTTGCCTCCCTTCCCGGCGCGGCGTTGCAGGGTGAAGTTCAGCACGGTCGCCCCGAGGAGCATCGCGCCGAGGAAGAACTTCAGCCAGTCGGGGTTCCACTCCGCGTATACGACGCCCTTCAGCGCCATGCCGTAGATGAGGGCGCCGATCGCGCCGCCGATCGCACTGCCGTAGCCGCCCGTCATGAGGCAGCCGCCGACCACCGCGGCGATGATGTAGAGGAACTCGTTGCCGATGCCCTCGCCCGACTGCACCGTCTTGAAGGCGAACAGCTGGTGCATGCCGAGCAGCCAGGCGCAGAAGCTCACGGCCATGTAGAGGCCGATCTTGGTCCACACCACGGGGACGCCCACGGCGCGAGCCGCATCGGGAGCGCCGCCGCTTGAGAAGATCCAGTTGCCCATCTTCGTGCGCTGCAGGATCCAGGTCGCGACGGCGACCAGCAGGACCCAGTAGAACACCGTGATCTTGACCTTCACCCCGAACACCGGGATGTCGGAGGCGAAGACCGCCGCCGCCGAATCGAAGCCGGGCCACTGCTCGATCGACGGGGCGGCGACGCCGCCCGTGATCGCGCGCGTGACGCCGAGGTTGAGGCCGGTGATCATGAAGAAGGTCGCCAGCGTGATGATGAAGCTCGAGAGCTTCGTCTTGGTCAACAGCCATCCGTTGACGAATCCGAGCAGCAACGAGGTGATGAAACCGACGATCACGCCGATCCACACGTTGCCGCCGAACCAGTACAGGAACAGCGACGCCGACAGCGCGGAGAAGACCACGCCGACGCCGGCGGACAGGTCGACCTCGCCGCCGATCATCAGCAGCGAGACGCCGACGGCCATGATGCCGACGGTCGACGCTCCGTAGAGGATCGTGGCGATCGACTCGGGCTTGGAGAACTGGGGCGCGACCACGGTGAACATGATCACGAGCACCAAGGCGGCGGCGGTGGCGCCGGCCTCCGGCTTGGTGAAGAACCTGGTGAACAGGTTGCCGGAGGCCAGCCGCTCGTCGGCCTTGGAGGCGGCAGCAGTCGTAGACATCAGTCAGCGCTTTCGGATGACCCGAATTTACTCGAACTGCGCGGCGACGCTGTCGGCGTTGTCGGCGGTGACCACCGCGGGGCCGGTGAGCACGGCCTGGCCGCCGCCGAGCACGTAGCCGCCCTGCTTGTAGAGGCGCACGGCCTCGACGCTCTCGTAGCCCTGGATGAACGGCTGCTGATCGATGCCGAAGAGGATCGACCCGTCCTTGATGCCGGCGTAGACGTCGGCGTTGAGGTCGGTGGTGGCGAGCTTCGCGCTCGATCCCGCGTCCTTGATCGAGTCCTTCGCGGTCAGCGCGAAGGGGGCGCCGAGGGTCAGCACGCCGTCGATGTCGGAGTTGGTCTGCAGCTTCGAGGTGATGGTCGAGGCGACGTTGGTCATGTCGGTGCCCTGCACGTACAGCACCTCGGACTCGCCGGTGAAGGTGTCGGCGAGACCCTCGCAGCGCGACTCGAGGCCGACGTGGCCCTGTTCCTGGATCACGCAGATGACGCGCTTCAGGCCGGCGTTGTTGAACTGCTCGCCCGCGGCCTGACCCGCGATGAACTCGTTCTGGCCGAAGTGGGCGAGCACGCCCATGTCCTTGTACTGCTCCTCGCCCGCGTTGATGCTGAACACCGGGATGCCGGCCTCGATCGCCTTCTCGACCTCGCCCGACATGGCGTCGGCCTTCGCGAGCGTCACCACGATGCCGTCGACATCCTGATCCACGGCCTGCTGCACGAGCTGCGCCTGGCGCGCTCCGTCGGGATCGGAGCTGTAGAGCAGCTCGATGTTGTTCTTCTCCGCCGCATCCTCGGCGCCGGCGCGGATCGTGTCCCAGAAGGTATCGCCAGGGGCGGCGTGGGTGACGAGCGCCACCTTCAGCTCGGGCATGTCCGAGCTGCTCGAGCCGCTGCTCTCGCCGCTCGAGGAAGCGCCCCCGCCGGCGCCGGCGGGCGATCCGCAGGCGGCGAGCACGAGTGCGCCCGCGGCAGCGATACCGGCAAGACCGAGCTTGCCCCAACGTCCCATACGTGACTTCAACATTGTTTCACTCCATCGTGTAATTGAACTAATGTCGTTACAAAGCTTGCGCTCTGTTTTTACAGTACCGTAACTCTCCCGTCGCGGCGACTTTTCGGGTAAAGGTTCGATAACGACCTCACCTGAACAACTCGCTTGCGCCGTGAAACATTCCTCCGACCCCCGCTCACACCGACGCCGCGTGGGCCGGCGATCCCCCGGCCAGCACCGCCGCCACGGCCTCGGCTGCCACGCGGAACGTCGCCGCCAGCGCGCCCCCCGAGAGCCCGGTCGTGTGCGGGCTCAGCAGCACGCGCGGATGGTCGGCGAGGGGATGATCCCGAACCGGCTCGACCTCGAACACGTCGAGGCCGACCCCGCCCAGCGCGCCCTCGTCGAGCGCGGTGCGCAGCGTCTCGGTGCGCACCAGGTCGGCGCGGGCGCAGTTGACCAGCACCAGCCCGGGCCGGGCCGTGCGCAGCAACTCGAGCGGCAGCAGCTCGCCGCCGCCCCCGGGCAGGTGCAGCGTGATCGCGTCGGCCCGCCGCACCGCCTCCGCGAGGCCGACGTTCTCGTAGGCCTCGGCGCGCACGAAGGGGTCGTGCACGAGCACGCGCATGCCGAAGGCCTCGCCGAACCCGGCGATGATGCGCCCGATGCGCCCGAAGCCGAGCACGGCGAGCGTGCTGCCGTGCAGATCGCCTGGGGTCGGGATCGGGCCGCTCCCCCACCGCCCCGAGACGACGAACGCGTGCGACTCGCCCACGCGCTTCACGAGCGCGACGATCATGGCGAATGCCCCCTCGGCGACGGCGCGGCTGTTGCTGCCCGGAGTCACCGCGACCGCCACTCCGCGCTCGGCGCAGGCCGCGACGTCCACGCGCTCCACGCCCACGCCCGTGCGCGCCACGATCCGCAGCCGCGGCATGCGGTCGAGCAGCGCGTGGTCGACATCGCAGGCGGCCCGCACGATCGCGCCCTCGGCCACGGCGAGGTCGCCGGCCGAGGGGTCTGGGACGAAGATCGCGTCCGCGGGCAGGTACGGCTCGACGAGCGCGGGATCGACGGGGCCGAGACCGACGACCACGGGGGCGTCGCTCATGCGCGCACCCCCAACCCCTCGGGGATCGAGGCGCGCACGGCGGCCGCGAGCAGCGTCGCGTCCGACCCGATGGACAGGAAGCCGAAGCCGCGATCCCGGTAGCGCTCGATCGCGGCCCGGTCGTTCGCGAGGATGCCCGCGACCTTGCCGTGCCTGCGGCACGCGTCCACGACCCGGTCGAGCACCTCCTGGAACTCGGGGCGGTCGAACCGCCGCGGCGCGCCCAGCGCGTAGCTGAGGTCCTGCGGTCCGACGAAGAGCACGTCGGCGCCGGGGGTCGCGGCGATCGCCTCGAGGTCGTCGACGGCGCCGCGGGTCTCGATCTGCACGATGCCGATCGCCTGCTCGTTCGAGCGGTCGAGGGCGGCCGTGTCGAGGGTCCAGCGGGCCGCGCGGTTGTAGCTGGCCACCCCGCGGTCGCCCTCGGGCGGGTAGAGCTGGTGCCGGCGCGCCTCCGCGGCCTCCGCCGCGCTCGAGATGCGCGGGAGCATCACGCCAGCGGCGCCGGCGTCGAGCACCCGCCCGATTCGGATGCGCTCGGGCTGCTCCACCCGCACGAGCGTCGCGGTGCCGTAGGCGCCGGCGGCCGCGACGACCGCGCCCACCTGATCCTCATCCCCGCCACCGTGCTCGAGGTCGACCAGCACCCAGTCGAGGCCGGCCGCCGCGCACACCTCGGCGGCGGTCACGGAACCGAGCCCCAGGAAGGTGCCGATCGTGGGCTCGCCCGAGAGGAACCGCTCGCGCAGCGCGCGCCCGGGGGCGAGGGGGCCGGATCCCCCGCTCATCCGTGCCACCGCTGCATCGCGAGGCCCTCGCCGTACTCGGCGAGCTTCTCGGAGGTGTCGACGCGCTCCCACACCTCGGCGGGCGACACGTCCCACCACACCTCCGAGGAGGGCAGGTCGGCGTGCGGGATCGTCGGCACCACGATCACCACGGGTCCGTGCGCGCCGCGGGTCTCGTCGAGAGCCGCGCGCACCTCGTCGGCCGTGGTCGGCCTGCGCACCTCCGCGCCGAGGCCCGCCGCGATCTGCGCGAGGTCGATGCGCAGGTAGTCGCCCTCGAGGCGGCCGGCATCGGCCGCGGCGAGGGATCCCCCGCCCTCGCGGTAGCGGAACTCGTTGCCGAAGTGCTCGCCCGTGCGCCACATCTGCAGGCGGCGGATCACCTGATAGCCGTGGTTCTCCGAGATGACGACGGTGAAGGGAATGCCCTCCTGCGCGGCGGTGACGATCTCGGTGGGCATCATGACGAAGGTGCCGTCGCCGATGAACGCGGTGACGCGGTGCGAGGGATCGGGATCGGCCACGCGCACGCCCATCGCCGCCGGCAGCTCGTAGCCCATGCACGAGAAGCCGAACTCGAGGTGGGCGTGGCGGCCGCCCGTCGCGTCCCACACCTTCTGCAGGTCGCCGGGAGGGCCGCCGGCAGCCGCGACGATCGTGTCGCCCGGGCGAGCGTGCTGCTGCATGAGCCCGATGAGCTGGCCCTGGGTGAGCACGGCTCCGGTATCGGGGAGCTCGGGGTGCTCCTCCCTCGGGAAGCGGGTGTCGGGATCGAGCGCGGCGTCGCGCACCGGCAGCCACTCGGCGCGGGCGGCCTCGACCTCCTCGGCCCAGGCCGCTGGGATGCGGTAGCCGACGGGCGCCGCGCCGGATCCCGAACCGGATGCGGTTTCGGATCCCGCGCCGGATCCCTCACCGGCACCCTCGCCCAGCTCGGCGGCGAGCGCCTCGAGCGCGAGCTTGGCGTCGGCGAGCGCCGCGGTGGCTCCCTGCTTCACCGCGTCGTGCTCGACGATGTTGATCGAGGCGAAACGCACCTCGGGGTTCGCGAACAGCGACTGCGACGCCGTGGCGAAGTCGGTGAGGCGGGTGCCGACGTGCACGACGAGGTCGGCGCGCTCGGCGAGGCGGTTGGTGGTGGGCGCGCCCTCGAGGCCGATGCCGAAGACGCTCCACGGACCGTCCTCGGTGAGGGCGCCCTTGCCCGCGAAGGTCTCGGCGACGGGCAGCAGTGTCCGCTTGCCGAGCTCGGTGAGGGCCCGCTGCGCGTCGGAGTAGTGCACGCCGCCGCCCGCGATGACGAGCGGGCGCTCGGCCTGTCTGATGAGCTCGGCGAGCTGCGCGATCTCGGCGGCATCGGGCACGCGGCGACGGATCGTCCAGTCCCGCTCCGCGAAGAACTCGACCGGGAAGTCGAAGGCGTGCGACTGCACGTCCTGCGGCAGGGCGACGACGACCGCGCCGGTCTCCTCAGGATTCGCGAGCACGCGGAAGGCCTGCGGCAGCGCTGTGAGCAGCTGCTCGGGACGGGTGATGCGGTCGAAGAAGCGGGACACCGGGCGGAAGGCGTCGTTCACGGTGACATCGGGCGTGCCCGGCAGGTCCAGCTGCTGCAGCACGGGCCCCTGCCTGCGGGTCGCGTAGGCGTCGCCGGGGAAGAGCAGCAGCGGGATCCGGTTCGTCGTCGCCAGGGCTGCCGCGGTGACGAGGTTGGTGGATCCCGGACCGATCGAGGCGGTCACGGCGAGGGTCTGGCGGCGCTTGGTGGCTTTCGCGAAACCGGTGGCCATGTGGCCGAGCGCCTGCTCGTTGCGGCCCTGCACGAACGGCAGCCGATCGGCGTGCTCGGCGAGCGCCTGCCCGAGGCCGGCGACGTTGCCGTGCCCGAAGATGCCGAGCGCGGCCGGCACGAAGCGGCGCCGTTCGCCGTCGGCGACCGAGTGCTGGGCGGCGACGTAGCGCACGATGGCCTGCGCGACGGTGAGCCGCACGGTCTGCCCGGAGGTTCCCTGGACCATGATTCAGATGCTCCTTTGCTTTCTGATGACTACTGCGTTGTTCTGCTGCGTGAAACCGGCGGCGCCCTCACCGGCCGGGAACCTGATGCTCCCGGCCGGCGCCCCCGGTGAAGACTGTTCAATTGTGCGGGTGACCCCGGCCTCCGGCCGAGCAATTGTGCAACCACCCGTCCGACGAACCCGCCCGACCGCCGGAGCCGAGCGTCGGTATGGTGTTTTCCGGTGAAGCTTGGTCGGGTCTGGCGGGAGCGCTCCTGCGCCCCCTGAAAACTGTTGAATTGTGCGGGTGAGCCCGGAGTCTGGCCGAGCGGTTGTCCGGAGATTTTTCTGAGGAGCTTGGTCGGGTCTGGCGGGAGCGGTTGACGCTCGGAGCGCAGCGACGGGTGTCAACCGCGGATGGATGAGCTCCTCAGAAAAATCTCCGGACAGCCGCGATCCCGCACCGATCCCGAACTCACCCGTGCATGATGACGGTCTTCACCTCCGTCATCTCCTCGACCGCCGACCGCACCCCTTCCTTGCCGTAACCGGAGGCCTTGAGGCCGCCGTAGGGCATGAGGTCGGCGCGCCACAGCGGCGTCCATCCGAGGTGCACACTGCCGGCGTCGATCTCGCGCATGGCGCGCACGCCCTCGGAGAGGGTGCCGCCGAAGACTCCGGCGGCGAGTCCGTAGGGGGTGCCGTTGGCCGCGTCGATCGCGGCGTCGAAGTCGTCGACAGCGGTGACGGCGACGGCGGGTCCGAAGAGCTCCTCCTGGGCGAGGGCCTGCCGGGTGTCCACGCCGGTGACGATCGCGGGCGAGATGAAGCCGCGATCCCGCTCGCCTCCCGTGAGCAGCGTCGAGCCGTCGGCGACCGCCCGCGCGATGCTGCGCTCGACCCGTTCCGCCTCGCGCTCGGTGATGAGCGGTCCGAGTGTCGTGCCGTCGGCGAAGGGGTCGCCACTCCGGATCGCCGCGACCTTGGGCAGCAGCGCGTCGAGGAAGTCGGCCTCGACGTCGCGGTGCACGATGACCCGCTGCACCGAGATGCAGACCTGGCCGGCGTTGACGTAGCCGCCGGCCGCGACCGCGGAGGCCGCCTTCTCGATGTCGGCGCCGGGCAGGATCAGCGTCGGGGACGAGGCGCCGAGCTCGAGCGAGAGCTTCTTGACGCCGGCGAGCGCGGCGATGCGTTCGCCCACGCCGGTCGAGCCGGTGAAGGAGATCTTGCGCACGCGCGGATCGGTGACGAGGGCGTCGCCCAGTACGCCGCCCGATCCGGTCACCACCGAGATGACGCCCTCGGGCACGCCGGCCTCGACGAAGAGCTGCGCGAGGGCCAGCGCGGTGAGCGGGGTGGCCGCGGCGGGCTTGAGGATGACCGCGTTGCCGGAGGCCAGGGCCGGGCCGACCTTGTGCAGCACGAGCAGCGCGGGGTAGTTGAAGGGGGTGATGGCGACGACGACGCCGACCGGCTGGCGCAGCGTGAAGCCGACTTTGTCCTGCCCCGTGCCCGGGTTGGAGTCGAGGGGCAGGCTGTCGCCGTAGAGCTGGCCGCCCTCGTGGGCCGAGAGGCGGATGATGGATCCGGATCGGCGCGCCTCGCCTCGGGCTTCGCCGAGCGGCTTGCCGTTCTCGGCGGAGATGGTGGCGGCGATCTGCTCGGCGCGGGCGTCGGCGAGGTCGGCGGCGCGGTTCAGGATCGCGGCGCGCTCGTAGGCGGGCGTGCGGCGCCAGACGGCGGCCCCGCGCACGGCCGCGGCGATGGCGGCGTCGACGTCCTGCGGGGTCGCGACGGCGACCTCTCCGACGGTGCGGCCGTCGTAGGGCGAGCGCACCTCGGCGCGGGCGCCGTCTGCGGATTCTCGCCACTCGCCGCCGATGAGCAGGCCGTAGCCGCCGCGCTCGCGGGCGCCCTGCGCGCCTGCGTCGTTCTGTGCGCTGCGCCGCCCGCTTCGCTCGCCCTGTACGCCCTGCTCGCCGTCGACACCCTGCTCCTGCGTGCCCGTCACGTTCATAGCCACTCTTTCACCGTTGACTTGGACCGGTCCAAATTGTATGCACGAGGTCGCCGCCCCGTCAACCTCGCCTCGCCGCGCGGGCCCCGGTCGTCCGCCGAGCTGCCGCATGCCGCATGCCGCATTCCGCCGAGCGCGCACGATCTGCCCAACCGCACACGATATTCGCGCGCAGATCGTGCGCGCTCGAGCAGATCGTGCGCGCTCGGGCGATGGTTGAATGGGGGCATGAGCGAGCAGCTTCGGGATCGGCTGACGGCCGCGGATGCCCGCAGGTCGCCGGATCAGCCCCCGCTCGAGCCCCGCACCACCAGACTCGGCGGGATCAGCACCTCACGGCCCCGCTCGAACGGACCCGACGCAGCGAGCAGAGCCTCGGCGGCCTCGCGCCCGATACGGCGGTTGTGCGGGTCGACCGTGGTGAGCGAGATGCGCGGGATCGCGGCCAGCGTCGAGTCGTCGTAGCCGGTCACGCGGCAGTCCTCGGGCACCCGCACGCCGGCCTCCTCGAGCGCGGCGATGACGCCGAGCGCGGTGAGGTCGTTGACCGCGACGATCGCCTCGGGAGGCGA
>JASGDX010000020.1:0-3168 GCA_047606985.1 Leucobacter sp.
CCGAGATCATGCCGACGGCGACCACGAGGCCGTAGACGATCATCGAGACCCGGATGTCGTAGTTGCGCACGTGCCCCAGCTCGTGCGCCATCACGCCCTCGAGTTCGGCGTCGGTCATGATGTCGAGCAGCCCGGTCGTGGCCGCGACCATCGCGTGCTCGGGATCCCGACCCGTCGCGAAGGCGTTGGGCGCCGGATCGTGCACGATGTACACCTCGGGCATCGGGGTGCCGGTGGTGATCGCGAGGTTCTCGACGATGCGGTAGAGCCTGGGATTGTCCGCCTCGGTGATGCGCCTGGCCCCGCTCATGCCGATGGCCTGGCGGCCGGCTGCGAAGTACTGGATCGCGGCGTAGGCGACGGCGCAGACGACCACGGCGATCACGATGCCGGGCGAGCGGTAGACGGCCGACGCGAGCCAGCCGAGACCGCCGACGACCCCGACGAACAGCAGGATGATGAGGAAGCTGTTGACCTTGTTGCGGCGTATGGCGCTGTACACGGCTCTCCCGCGGGTGATGTTCTCGTCATCCTGCGCGAGCTTGCGGGTCGCAGGATCTCACTCGTTCGGAACGCCGGATTCTGCGACTCGTTCCTCGCGCAGAACGACGGGGGTGGTCAGAACTGGATGCGCGGCGGCTCCGAGATCGAGGCCACGTCGTCGACCTCGAAGAACTCGCGCTCCGTGAAGCCCATGCCGCGCACGAAGATCGTGTTGGGGAACAGCTGGATCTTGGTGTTGTACTCCCGCACGCCTCCGTTGTAGAAGCGGCGGGCGGCCTGGATCTTGTTCTCGGTGTCGACGAGCTCTCCCTGCAGCTGCAGGAAGTTCTGGCTGGCCTGCAGCTGCGGATACGCCTCGGCCACCGCGAAGATGCTCTTCAGCGCCTGCTGCATGTGGCCCTCGGCGACGGACGCCTCTGCGGGTCCCTGCGCCGAGATGGTTTCGGCGCGCGCCTTCGTCACCGAGTCGAAGACGCCCTTCTCGTGCGCAGCGTAGCCCTTCACGGTCTCGACGAGCGCGGGGATCAGATCGGCGCGGCGCTTCAGCTGCACCGTGATATCGCTCCAGGCCTCGTCGACCCGCACGCGCATCGTGACGAGCGAGTTGTAGGTGATCCAGACGTACACGACGAGGATGACGATCAGCCCGATCGCGATGATCGCGGCGATCAATCCACCAGAGATTCCACCAGACATGCCTGCATCCTATCCGCGCGGGCCATAAATCGCCTGGGATGGGGCGGGCGCTACCGCCCGAGCACGCGATCGAGGTACGGGTTCGCGAAGACGCGGTCGGGGTCGAGGCGATCCCGGATGGCGGCGAAGCGCTCGAAGGCCGGGTACCGATCCCGCAGCGTCTCGGCGGTCTGCGTGTGCATCTTGCCCCAGTGCGGTCTGCCCTCGTGCGCGGCGAGGATCTCCTCGGCGTCCCGGAAGTAGCCGTCATCGGGATCGCGATGGTACTGGTGCACTGCGATGTATCCCGATTCGCGGCCGTGCGCCGTGGAGAGCAGCAGTTCGTCCGCCGCTGCCGACCGCACCTCGATGGGGAACGAGACGCGGTGCCCCCGGCGCTCGATCATGGACCGCAGCTCGCGCACCGCCTCCGGCACGGCCTCGAGCGGAACGCTGTACTCCATCTCGCGGAAGCGCACGCGGCGGTGGGTCACGTAGACGCGGTGCGACTCGTCGCTGTAGCGCCGGCGGCTGGAGAGCTGCTCGATCATCGCGTTGACGCGCGGGATCGCGGCGGGCAGCGCGCTCCCCAGCACGGTGCAGGCGCCGAAGGCGAGGTTGTTCGCCACCTCCTCGTCGAGGAAGCGTGCGAGGCGCCCCAGCGGCTCGCGCGGGTGGTCGAGCGGCAGACGCGTGTTGACCTTCGTGCGCGTGCCCGAGGTGTGCGGGAACCAGTAGAACTCGAAGTGGTCGGCCTCGCGGGTGCGTGCGATGAAGGTGTCGAGCACCTCGTCCAGCGGCGCAGGGGTCTCCTCCGCCCGCAGCAGATAGCGCGGCACGCACCGCAGCGTGACGGTGATCAGCACGCCGAGCGCCCCGAGGCCGAGCGCGACCGCGGGCAGCAGCTCGGCGCGGTGCTCCTCGTCGATCGTCAGCACCTCGCCCGTGCCTGTGACGATCTGCGCGCCGACCACGCCCGTCGACAGCCCGCCGAGCCGCACCCCGGTGCCGTGCGTGCCCGTCTGGGTGGCGCCGGTGACGGTCTGCCGGTCGATATCGCCCATGTTGGGCAGGGCGAGGCCGAGCGGGCCGAGGATCGCGGGCAGCTCCCAGAGGTGGGTGCCGCCCCACAGCGTGACGAGGCCGCGCCCGGGATCGGCGGAGACCAGGCCGCGCAGGCGGTTCATGTCGATGCGGATGCCATCGGTGGCGCCGATCCCGGTGAAGCTGTGCGAGGCGCCGATCGGCTTGACCGAGTGTCCGGTCTCGAGAGCCCGCTGCACGGCCAGCACCACCTGACCCGCCTTGCGAGGGGCGATCTCGACCGCGGGCAGCGACGACTCCGTGCGCGCCCAGTTCTGCCAGCGCGCATTCACAGGAAGCACCGCCCCTCTCCTCGGTAGCTCGGGATCGGCGGCAGCGCCGCCCCGTCTGCGCCGATGGGCACCGCCTCGTTCGCGTGCTCCATGACTTCTCCAGCCTTCGTGTGCCGCAGCCACACCCGATCGCCCGGTCGCAGCTCGCGTGCCGCCGTACCGCGCAGGGGCGTCTGCACCTCGCCCGCACCCTCGCGCGGCTCGTAGGCGAGCCCCGCGGGATGGACGGGCAGCGGCAGCCGATCCGGAGCCGCGGGTCCCGAGGCGATCCAGCCGCCGCCCAGCAGGGTCGCGATGTCGGGCGCCGGCTTGCGCACCACATCGAGAGCGAAGCCGACCGCCGGGGCCACGTCGAAGGCGCCGTAGTGGTCGAAGAGATGCGGTCCGAAGAGGCCGCTGCCCGCGGCGAGCTCCGTCACCGCGGCCTCTGCGGCCGTGCGCTCGAGGGATCCGGTGCCGCCGCCGTTCACGAACTCGAGCCGCGCCTCACCGCGCACGGCGGCGATCGCGGCCGCGCGGCGATCGGCGAGCTCTGCGCCGCTCATGCGCTGCACCGCGCGCAGGAGCGCCCCCTCGGCCGCGCGGCCCGCCGGCCGGTCCCCCACGCCGGCGA
>JASGDX010000021.1:0-14667 GCA_047606985.1 Leucobacter sp.
GCATGATCGCCTGGCGCACATCGGCGCGGTCGAAGAAGCGCTGCGCCCCGTGCACGCGCGTGCTGATGCCCCGCTGCTGCAGTGCGGCCTCGAAACGCGCCGACTGCGCGTTCGTGCGGTACAGGATCGCGATCTCCGATGCGGGCGTTCCCGCGCGCACGGCGTCGGCGACGGACGACGCCACCGCCTCCGCCTCGTCGTGCTCGCTCGCGAACCACTCGAAGCTCGGCGCGAGACCCTCGGGCACCGTCTCGGTGCGCGCGGCTCGCAGCGTGAGCGCACCCGGCCGGTCGCGCATCAGGCGGTTCGCGAGCCGCACGACGGGCTCCGCGGAGCGATAGTTGCGCTCGAGACGGATCTGACGGGCATGCGGGTACTCCGAGCCGAAGCGCAGCAGATACGAGCTCGAGGCTCCGGCGAAGGAGTAGATGGTCTGGCTGGCGTCGCCGACCACGCACACGTCGTCACGGTCCCCGAGCCACGCTCGCAGCAGGGCGTGCTGCAGCGGCGAGACGTCCTGGAACTCGTCGACGGTGAAGAAGCGGTACCGCTCGCGCACCTGCAGCGCGGCGCGGGGCTCGCTCTCCAGCATGCCGGTGATCAGCACCAGCACGTCCTCGAAGTCGATCTGCCTGCGCTCCTCGAGGAGGGCGGCGTATCCGCGGTGCACATCCACGAGCTGCTCGGCGGTGAGCCCGAGCGGGATCGGGCGCCCCGACACCCGTTCCTCGTAGCCGTCGATCCCGATCATCGACGTCTTGCGCCACTCGATCTCGGAGGCGACGTCGCGCAGCGCCTCGGCCCCGAGTCGCAGACCGAGGCCCTCCACGACCTGGGAGATCGCAGCCACCTTGCCAGGCAGCATTCTGGGGGCCGAGCCGCCCACCAGCTGCGGCCAGAAGTGGCCGAGCTGCGCGAGCGCGGCTCCGTGGAAGGTCTGCGCACGCACGCCCTCCGCGCCGAGGGCGCGCAACCTGCCCTGCAGCTCTCCCGCGGCCTTCCGCGTGAAGGTCACGGCGAGCACCCGGTCCGCGGCGTAGACGCCGCTGCGCACGCCGTACGCGATGCGGTGCGTGATCGCGCGCGTCTTCCCGGTTCCGGCCCCGGCGAGCACCGCGACCGGTCCGCGCAGGCACTCGGCGATCTCCCGCTGCTCGGGGTCGAGGCCCGCGAGGATCGGATCGGCCTCACTCGCCACCGGCGTCGCCCTCGGCTACCCAGCGGTCGATCATCCAGCGCGCGATCGACATCGGCATCGGCAGGGTGATGCCGGGCATCGGCTCGCGCAGCTCGCGCCGCGAGAACCACCGCAGCTCCGAGATCTCCTCGGGGTCGGGATGCAGGTCATCGGGGTCGGTGCCCGGGGCGAGCCTCGCGCGGAAGCCCAGCATCAGCGATCGCGGGAACGGCCACGGCTGGGAGGTCACGTACTCGATCTCGCCGACGCGCACTCCCGACTCCTCGAATACCTCGCGGGCCACCGTCTGCTCGAGGGACTCCCCAGCCTCCACGAATCCGGCGAGCAGCGAGAACCGGCCGGTATCCCACAGCGCGTTCGAGCCGAGCAGCACGCGATCCTCGTGCTCGATCAGCACGATGACGGCGGGATCGGTGCGCGGGAAGAGCTCGCCGCCGTGCGCGTCGCGTCGCGCCCAGCCGCCGTACTCCGGCGCGGTGGCCGACCCGTCCCGCGAGGAGAACCCGGCGTTCTCGTGCCACCGCAGCAGTGCGGACGCGACGGCCACGAGTTCGCGCTCCGTGTCGCCCAGCGATCCCCCGACTTCGAAGGGATGGCGCCATTCCTCGCCGTCGAGGTCTCCACCTTCGATATCGCCGCGGTCGGGAGCGCCGAACACCGGCCCCTCGGCGGTTCTGCCGAGGTAGACGTGCCCGGCGCCGCCGGTCTCGGGATCCGTCAGCGCGTACGATCCCGCGACCGGTCGCAGCGCGAGCCGCAGCACCCCGCCCGATCGGCGCACGGGGATCTCCACGCCGCGCAGGAGCAGCAGGCGCGCGCCGGGCTCATCCCAGGCCGCCCGCAGCCGCTCCGGGTGCATGC
The DNA here is from genome assembly GCA_047606985.1 of Leucobacter sp. GTDB lineage: Bacteria > Actinomycetota > Actinomycetes > Actinomycetales > Microbacteriaceae > Leucobacter. Next base: position 2,060 of record JASGDX010000021.1, read on the forward strand.
GGGTCGCCGCATCGCGGTCGAGGGCGCCGCTCGCGAGCGGCGGCCGATCGGAAGTCATGGCTTCTCCTTTCGGGTTCGGGCGGCTCGGTGGCCCGGCCGGCCGGCCGTGCGGCGCTCGCCCCCTCCTGCGCTCCGGTCTGCGCGGGCATGCGCGTGGCGCGGCTGCCGAAGAGCAGCGCGTGCATACGCTGAATGCATGGCCACCATTCCTTTCACTCTAGCCGCGCTCGCGACCTCGGCGGTGCCCGGCCTCGTGGTGTTCGGTGTCCGCGAGTGCGACGACGATGAGGGGTTCGCCTCGGCCGTCGTGATCGGCGAGGACGCCGAGCTGCTCGTACGCGTGCCGCGCTCGCAGGCCGCGGAGGTGCGGCAGTCGGCCGAGTTGCTCGGGCTCGCGGCGCTCTCGGATGGATCGCGAGCCAGACTCCCCTTCGCCGTGCCGAAGAGTCTGGGGATGACGCGCGCCGGGGAGACCCGCGCCGTGGTGCTCACGATGCCGGACGGCGAGCGCTTCGCAGCGGAGGATCTCGCCGACGACGCGCTGCTGCTCCAGCCGATCGCGGAGGCCGTCGCCGCCATCCACGAGCTGCCGCTGAGCGTGGCGCAGCAGGGCGGCCTGCCCCTGCGCAGCGCGCAGGACCTGCGACTCAGGGCCACCCGCCTCATCGACCGGGCCGCGGCCACCCGGCTGCTGCCCGAGACCGTGCTGAAGCGCTGGGAGCAGACCGTGGAGGCCGCGGAGCTGTGGGATTTCTCGCCCGTCATCGTGCACGGGTCGCTCGACGCGGATCAGTTGCGCGTCGAGGAGGACCGGGTGACCGCGGTGCTGGGCTGGTCGGAGCTGGCGCTCGGCGATCCCGCATCCGACCTGTCATGGCTGCTCGCCGCGGGCATCGAGGTGCTCGAGGGGGTGCTGGCCCGATACTCGCAGCTGCGCAATGCGGGCTCGCTCGCGCATCTGCGCACTCGGGCGGCGCTGTACCACGAGTTGGAGGTGGCCCGCTGGCTGCTGCACGGCGTCGATTCCCACGATCGATCGATCGTCGACGACGCCGTGGCGATGCTCGACCGCATGGTGGGGGTCTCCGGCCCCCTCGGCCGCGCCCTCGCAGCCAGCCTGCCGCATGCGCCACTCGGAGCGGCGGAGGTGTCCGCCTTGCTCGATGAGACTCCGGAGGTCGTCGACCTCCTCTCCGACACGGCCGCCTACGAGGCGCTCGACGAGGACCGCATGTTCGGCGTCGACACCGACTTCGTCGAACCCCTGCGCGAGGAGGGCGCCGCGGAGGAGGACGCCGCGGCGAGCGGGGCGGAGAACGGCGTCGCAGCGGAAGGGGCGGGAAGGGCCGCCGGTGCCGGCTCGGCGGTCGGCGACGAGCTCGCCGGCACCGCGGTCGGCGAGCAGCCCACCGGGCCGATCGACCCCGAGGACCTGTCCGATCCGCCCGGGCGCGGGAAGCGGTAGGCCCCGTGGCGCATCCGTATCTGACGGGCGCGGCGCGGCCCCGCGTGCTCGCGCATCGGGGCCTCGTCCCCCGTGACGCATCCGGAGTCGCCGAGAACACGCGCGCCGCCTTCGCCGCTGCGGTCGCGGCCGGAGCGGTCTACCTCGAGACCGACTGCCACGCGACCAAGGACGGGGAGGTGGTGCTCTGCCACGACGCCGATCTCGTGCGGCTGCTCGGCGACTCGAGGCGGGTCGCCGCCGTCTCTCACCGCGAGTTCGCGGAGCTCATGTCCGGGCGCGGTGGCCTGCTGACCCTGGAGGAGGCGCTCGAGGAGTTCCCCGAGGCGCGGTTCAACATCGATGTGAAGACTCTGGACGCGGCGGAGGCGACGGGGCGCATCGTCGCCGGGCACGCCGATCGCGTGCTGCTCACCGGCTTCTCGGACGAGTACCGGCTGCGGGCCCTGCGCGCGGCCGTCGGGGCCGGCGGGCGCCCCGCGACCTCGCCCGGGCAGCGGGGGCTCGCGGGCGTGCTGATCGCCCTGGCGACGAGGTCGCGCGGGCGCATCGCCCGCGCGCTGTCGGGGTTCGACGCGCTGCAGATCCCCGAGCGGCACGGGATCGTGCGCGTGCTCAGCCCCCGCCTGATCGATGCGGCTCGGGATGCCGGGGTCGAGGTGCACGTCTGGACGGTCAACGATCCGCGGCGCATGCGTGAGCTCGTCGATCGCGGGGTGTCAGGGATCATCACCGATCGCGCCGATCTGGCCCTCGGGGCGCTGGGCCCGGGCGCCTGAGCGCTTCGGGGTTCCTAGTTCTTCGCGCCGGCGCACGCTCGAGCGCGAGCGCATCGCCGCCGAGGGAGCGGAACGGCCCGGCTTCAGCCGAGGGCGGGTCTCTCGCAGCAGCTGCCTACCCGAGCGGCGAGCGCACGAGCACGTGGCCGCGGCTCGTCGAAAGCCGCGTCCAGGTGAGGGATCGCGCGAGACGCACGGGATCCCCCTCGCTCAGGAATCCCATCGCCTCGGCGGCGAACGCCGCTGCCGCGGGCAGCCCCGGCGCGATCTCCGCACCCCAGACCGACTCCCTCACCCGCTGCACCACGGCCTCCCCCGGTTCCGCCGGCAGCAGCTCGGCGACCCGGGCGATGCCCTCCGCGGCGACGGAGGCCAGCGATCCCGGATCCACGATGCCAGCGGGCGCCCAGCCGGAGACCGGGGGCAGCACGCCGGCCCATGCCACCATCGACTTCGAGTCTGGTGCCTCGAGGGCGAGCCCCGAGACGCCGAGTCGCGCGACGCGGTCGAGCATCGCGCGCACCGGCACCGTCTCGTCGACCGCCGACTCGGCGGCGAGCGCGAACGCCCGCATCACGAGCACGACCGGTGCGGGATCGGTGATCCCGCGCGGCGCCTGCGTGCACCCGTACACCGCCAGCGCGGCACCGCGCGTGACGAGGCGCACCTCGTCCTGCCCGGCCCGCTGCAGCCGCTGGAGGAAGACGCGCAGATCGTCTCGGGTCGCGCGGTCGGCGATCGGCAGGGTGGCAGGCATCGCCTCTCAGCCTAGCGAACGGGGTCGGAAGAGCCCGGCCCGGCTTCGCCACGGTCGGCGGCCGCCGCACGATCGCCGCCGCGCGGCGGTGAGTGTCAATAGGATGGGGGCATCCGTCACCGCACCGGCGCCGATATCAGGAGGACTGATGACCGCATCGCCCGCTTCCCCAGATCTCCTCGAGATGCTCTCCGTGCTCGACTCGGGAGCCCGCACGCGCGAGCACATCCTCACCGGCCCGGCCTTCCCCACTCCGCACGGCCGCTCGTTCGGCGGACAGGTGCTCGGGCAGTCCATCGCGGCGGCGGGCACGACGGTTCCCGACGACCGCGTGCTGCACTCCATGCACGCCTACTTCCTGCGTCCGGGTGACAGCGAGGAGCGCATGACCTTCGAGGTGGCCCGTCTGCACGACGGCCGCTCGTTCTCGACGAGGCGCGCCCAGGCCTACCAGGGCGGACAGGTGCTGATGGCCGCGATCCTCTCGTTCCAGGCCCCGGATGACGGGCTCGAGCATCAGCAGCCGGTCGATCTCGGCGGCGTGCCCGATCCCGAGTCCCTGCCGAGCGTGTGGGAGAAGTACGGGCGCCTCGCGGGCAGCGGACGCGCCTCATGGGTGCTGAATCGGCCCTTCGACTTCCGCTACGTCGAGAGCGACATCATCCTCGACGTGGCCGAGCGCACGAACCGTCAGCGGGTGTGGCTGCGCAGCCGCGACACCCTCGAGGCCCCCGGCCTGCTGCACGCGGCCGCCCTGGCGTTCGCCAGCGACTACATGCTGCTCGAGCCGGTGATGCGGCAGCACGGGGTGCCGTGGGCCACGCCGGCGCTGCGGGGCGCGAGCCTCGATCACGCCATGTGGTTCCACCGCCCCTTCCGCGTGGACGAGTGGCTGCTCTACGACCTCGAATCCCCCACCGCTCAGGGCGGGCGCGGCCTCACGCACGGCCGGTTCTACGATCGCGATGGCGCGCTCGTCGCGAGCGTCTCGCAGGAGACGATGGTACGGCTGCCCGAAGCAGGGTAGAGCAGGTCTGGAGGGGGCGCAGCCGGGGCAGCGGGATCCCGATCCCGGATCCGATCCGTCACGTTTCGGACGGGGCGCGCAGGTACAGGGGTGACACGCGAGAGACGAGGATCCCATGCCCTTGACCGACCCAGAACTGGATGCGCGCCTTGCGCGACTGGCCGAGCCCGATCCGACCATCGATCCCGGCGCGGCACGCGACCTGGTGCGCTTCGCCGCGGAGCCGGCGCGGATGCGGCATCGTGGCCGCAAGCGCTGGAGCATCGCCGTCGGCGCGCTCGTCGTCGGCGCGCTCGCGATCCCGACCGCCGCCGTCGCCGAGCGCATGTTCGCCGCGCAGACGGGCGAGATCGACGACGGCTCCGGCACCGAGAGCACCGCAGGCGAGGAGTGGATCGACACCGGAGCGCCGGACTTCGAGGAGTGCGTCTCCAGTATCGCCCCGCGCCGGCTCCCGACTCCGGCGGGCTTCGACTGGGATGCGGAGGCCGCGTCGGTCGCGGAACGGTACTCCGCAGAGCCCGCCCTGATCCAGGAAGGCGGCCTCGTGGCCGACCTCGAGCGGACGCTGTGGCTGGCCTGGCTGGCCGAGTGGATCGATGCCGACCGCGCGGGCGACGACTCCGGGCGCGAAGCCGCGCTCGCCGTGATGCGCGAGGCCCCGACCTGGCCGGAGATCGTGGACTCCGACGGCGGCGGGATACGGTACCTGATGTGGGCGTTCCTCGCCCGCATGAACACCGGCGACCCGGCGGAGCGCACGAACGCCGCGCAGGCGCTGCTGCAGCAGGACGCCGTCGACATCCTGGCCGCTCAGCTGGAGCTCTCCTCTCAGCAGGACGGGCAGATCGCGGAAGAGGCGCTTCTGGAGCGCAGCAGCCCGACTCTCCGAGCCGCGTACGCCCTGTGGGACGGTGTCGATCGACAGCCGTTCATCGATGAGATGTTCGACCGGTACGCCGAGCTCATCAGTCCCTATGGCGATATCAGTGTGGGATCCCCCTTCTGGGACGACTACGACGCCGCGCTCAGGGAGATCGCCGCGGAGGCCGGCGTCGAGGATCCCGCTGCGGCCGTCGGGCGCGGCGGCTGGGGGCACCAGGACGACGAGGGAGGCGCCGAATGAGCGCCTCGTCCTTCGGCGAGCTGGCCGCCGACACCGTCCCGATCCCGATCCCGAGTTGCCTCGAGAGCGAGAGCGACGACGGCGCGGAGCCGAGCCCTGATCGCGTTCCGGCAATCCCGGCCGCGTCGGTTTCTGCGATCCCGGCCGCATCGATTCCCGCAGCCGCAGAGCCGTGCGGCGAGCAGCGGGAGCACGCCCATCCCGAATCGCTCATCGAAACGGCTCCGGTCGATCTCCACGAGGCCCTCGCCGAGCTGCTGCCCGAGCTCACCGGATACTTCCTGCGGCGGCTCGCCGACCGCGACGATGCGGCCGACGCAGCCGGCGATACGCTGCTGGTGCTGCTCGGCAAGGGTGAACGGCTGCCCACCACCGCTGAGGGTCTGCGGCAGTACGCCTACGGGGTGGCGCGCAAGGTGCTGAGTCGAGCGCGGCGGGGCCGGGTACGGCGCACGGAGCTCTCCGAGCGCCTGCGCGCGGAGATCCACGAACAGGCCCCGGCTCCGCCCGATCCGGATCCCGAGCTCCGCGCCGCCATCGCGCGGCTCCCCGAACGCGACCGGGAGCTGCTGCTGCTCGTGGCGTGGGAGGGCCTCGGCGTCGCGGAGGCCGGTGCGATCCTCGGCCTCTCGGCGGCGGCCTCGCGCAAACGATACTCCCGCCTCAGAGAGCGCCTGCGCGTAGAACTCGGATGATCGGCGGGGCCGGACCCCGGATGTGTCCGGGCCCCGGCCCTGCGCACTCGATCGCGCGTGATCCGTCCGGCGACGGGGCCGGCGTCAGCCCCGACGCATCCGCAGCGGCTCGTCGGTCCAGGGCTCGATCGAGGCCCGCCCATCGCCGGTCAGCCGCACGGGGCGCAGCGTGCGGCCGTCGACCACCACGACCGTGGTGATCGCGCGGGCCGACACGGTGCGCTCGGGCTGGGAGTTGTCGACGACCTCGTAGTGGATCTCGAGGCTCGATCCCCCGAGCCTGCCGATCCACAGCTCGACCGTGATCGGCTGCGGTCCGTACTCCAGCACTCTCAGGAACTCGATCTGCTGATTCGCCACGAGCGTCTTCAGCGGGTTCGGCCCGTCGCCCCGGAACTGATCCTCCATACCGGTGCGCTCGTGCGCCCCTCCAGTCTCGAAGGTGCGCACGCGCGCCTCCTCGAGGTACCGCGCGTAGGCGACGTTGTTGATGTGGCCGTAGGCGTCCTGGTCGCCCCAGCGCAGCTCCATGTCGACGTGCACACGTGCCATGAGCGCGGTCCTACCCGCGCGTGAGCTTGCGGTAGGTCACGCGCGACGGCTTCGCCGCATCGGGGCCGAGGCGCTCGATCTTGTTGGCCTCGTACGCCTCGAAGTTGCCCTCGAACCAGTACCAGCTCGCCGGCTTCTCCTCCGTGCCCTCGTAGGCGAGGATGTGGGTGGCGATGCGGTCGAGGAACCACCGGTCGTGGGTGATGACTACGGCGCAGCCCGGGAACTCGAGAAGCGCGTTCTCGAGGCTGGTCAGCGTCTCGACGTCGAGGTCGTTGGTCGGCTCGTCGAGCAGCAGCAGGTTGCCGCCCTGCTTCAGGGTGAGCGCCAGGTTGAGACGGTTGCGCTCGCCGCCCGAGAGCACGCCGGCCGGCTTCTGCTGATCCGGGCCCTTGAAGCCGAAGGTCGAGACGTAGGCGCGCGACGGGATCTCGGTCTTGCCCACCTGGATGTAGTCGAGCCCGTCGGAGACGACCTCCCACACGGTCTTCTTCGGGTCGATGCCGCCGCGGGTCTGGTCGACGTAGCTGAGCTGCACGGTCTCGCCGATCTTCAGCTCGCCCCCGTCGAGCGGCTCGATGCCGACGATGGTCTTGAAGAGCGTCGTCTTGCCGACGCCGTTGGGGCCGATGATGCCGACGATGCCGTTGCGCGGCAGCGAGAAGCTGAGCCCGTCGATGAGCGTGCGTCCGTCAAAGCCCTTGTTGAGGTTCGTGGCCTCGAGCACGAGGTTGCCGAGACGCGGGCCTGCGGGGATCTGGATCTCCTCGAAGTCGAGCTTGCGCGTGCGCTCCGCCTCGGCGGCCATCTCCTCGTAGCGGGCGAGGCGCGCCTTCGATTTGGCCTGGCGGCCCTTCGCGTTGGAGCGCACCCACTCCAGCTCCTCCTTGAGGCGCTTCTGGAGCTTCTGGTCCTTCTTGCCCTGCACCTCGAGGCGCGCGGCCTTCTGCTCGAGGTAGGTCGAGTAGTTGCCCTCGTAGGGGTAGAGCCTGCCGCGGTCGACCTCGCAGATCCAGGTGGCGACGTGGTCGAGGAAGTACCGGTCGTGGGTGACGGCCATGACGGCGCCCGGGTACTTCGCGAGGTGCTGCTCGAGCCACAGCACGCTCTCGGCGTCCAGGTGGTTCGTCGGCTCGTCGAGCAGCAGCAGGTCGGGCTTCTCGAGCAGCAGCTTGCAGAGCGCCACGCGGCGCTTCTCGCCGCCCGACAGGTTCTCCACGATCGCATCGGACGGCGGGCAGCGCAGCGCGTCCATGGCCTGCTCGAGCTGGTTGTCGAGATCCCAGCCGTCGACGTGGTCGATCGCCTCCTGCAGCTCGCCCATCTCGGGCAGCAGCTTGTCGTAGTCGGCGTCGGGATCCGCCATCTCGAGCGAGATCTCGTTGAAGCGGTCGAGCTTGCCCTTGATGTCGGCCACGCCCTGCTGCACGTTCTCGAGCACCGTCTTGTCCTCGTCGAGCTCGGGCTCCTGCATGAGGATGCCGACGCTGTAGCCGGGGGTGAGGATCGCCTCCCCGTTCGAGGGGGTGTCGAGGCCGGCCATGATCTTCAGGATGGTCGACTTGCCCGCGCCGTTGGGGCCGACCACGCCGATCTTCGCGCCGGGCAGGAACGCCATGGTCACGTCGTCGAGGATCACCTTGTCGCCGTGCGCCTTGCGCGCGCGGACCATCTGGTAAATGTACTCAGCCATATGCTCTCTCGGGCGCGACAGCGCCCCGAACTCCCTGCTTCGAAGTGTGGAAACGGATCCCCACCACTCTACCGTCAGCCTCCGACGCGGATCAGCATCGCGGCCGACGGGCGCGCTTCCGCGAGGGGCCGTCTACCAGTCGATGGGGCGCGTGCGGCCGATGAGGCAGATGTCGCCGTCCGGGCCGACCGCCGGCTCGTTCTCCGCGACGAAGCTGCGATCGCCCGTGACGATCTGGCCGATGAGGCAGTCGGATCCGATGAGCACCGAGACGAAGATGCTGTCGGCCACGAGACCGGTCTTGCTCTCGTCGAAGCTGACCTGCATGGCCGCCTTGTCGAAGCCCGCCTCAGCCACGGCGTCGACCACGGGGCGGCCCTGAACGGGCGCCTCGCCCTCCGAGTACCGCCGCAGCACCTCGGTGAAGTACGGCAGGTTGTCCGCCGCAGATCCGCCTGGGACGAGCTCGGGCGCCGACTCGGCGGGCGCCGGCGTCTCGCGCTCCGGCGTCACGGGTGTCGGCCCCTCCAGCAGGCTCTGCGCGACGGTGCAGCCCGAGAGCAGAGGGAGCGCCACGGCGATCGCGAGCAGCGCGCGAGTGCGGGATCGGCGGGGGGTCGACGGAGCTGGACGCACCCGCCCAGTGTACGCAACCGACGCCGGGATCCGTTCTTCGCTCACAATCCCCGAATTCGGCGCTCTCCGAACGACTTCTCCACAGATTCTCCGCCCAGCCTCCGCCCGGGCCCGGAATGACCCAGGCTGGGAGCAGAGCGGACGGCTCGTCCTCGCACGGCACGATCCGTCCGCTCGCCGCTAACGGAAAACCCGGCTCCTGCCGGACTGCATCGAAGGAGATCATCATGTCCACTCCCATCTGCGTCGTCGGCACCATCGCCACCGACCCCAAGTTCCACCGTTCGAACGCCAACGTCGCGTTCTGCTCGTTCCGCCTCGCGAGCAACGAGCGCCGCTATGACCGGGAGCAGGGCAAGTGGATCGACGGCAGCACCAGCTGGTTCACCATCAACGCCTTCCGAAGCCTCGCCGAACACGCGAGCGAGTCGTTCAAGAAGGGCGACCGCATCGTCGTGAGCGGTCGGGCCAGGACACGCGAGTGGAGCAACGAGAGCCGGAGCGGCACGGTGCTCGAGGTCGAGTCCGACGCGCTCGGTCACGATCTGCGATGGGGCGTCTCGACCTTCTCCAAGCGCTTCGGCGGAGGCGCGGCCGAGGAGGAGGGGTCCGGCGCGGGGCTGGAGCTCGATGCCTCGACGCAGCAGGACGGCGCCGGCGATGCGCGGGATCAAGCCTCGCCCGATGACGGGTCTGGCCCGAGCAGCGGAGCGCAGTCAGCGTGGACCGCGCCGACCGAGGCCGCGAAGGCAGCGAGTGCGAGCGGGGAGGACGACGGGTTCCTCTCGCGGGCCGCCTGATCGGCCCCGCGTCGTCCGGCGAGGCTCGGCCGACGGCGCGCTACGGTCAGCGCAGGTACTCGGCGAAGGCCGCTCGCACCTTGTTGACCTTGGGGACCGCGACGGCGAGGCAGTACCCCTGAGTGGGATTCTTCGCGAAGAAGTCCTGGTGATGCTCCTCGGCGGGATAGACGGGGCCGAGTGGCTCGATCGCGGTCGCGATCTCTCCAGCCTCGCTCCAGTACTCCGACGCCCGTTCGCGGGCGGCTTCGAAGAGTTCGCGCTGAGCGTCGTCTGCGGGGAACATGACCGAGCGGTACTGGGTGCCGACATCGTTGCCCTGGCGGTTCACCTGGGTGGGGTCGTGCATGGTGAAGTAGGCGTCGAGGATCACCTCGGCAGGGATCACCTCGTCGTCGAAGGTGACCGCGACGGCTTCGGCGTGACCCGTCGTGCCCGAGCAGACCTGCTCGTAACTCGGGTCGGGCGCGTGTCCGCCGGTGTAGCACGAGAGCACCTCGGTCACGCCCCGCAGCTGCCGGTAGGCGGCGTCGAGGCACCAGAAGCATCCCCCGGCGAGTACGAACGTGGTCGTCATGCGTCGGAATCTTCCTTCCACCAGTCGTCCGAGGGGGTTACGGGCAGCCGGCGCTTGTGCTCGGTGGCGAGGTAGCGGTGCTCGAGGTTCTCGCCGACGTCCCCGGGCACCGCCTCGCCACTCAGGTAGGCGTCGATCTCGCGATAGGAGACACCGAGGCTCGACTCGTCGGTCTGACCGGGTTCGCCGTCGAGCAGGTCGGCGGTGGGCGCCTTCTCCCAGAAGCGGCTCGGCGCGCCGAGGTGCTGCAGCAGCTGCGCGCCCTGGCCCTTCGTGAGCCCGGAGAGCGGCAGCACATCGGCCGCGCCGTCGCCGAACTTCGTGAAGAAGCCGGTGATGGCCTCGGCCGCGTGGTCGGTGCCGATCACGAGGAGTCGCCGATCCCCCGCAATGGCGTACTGGGCGACCATGCGCATGCGGGCCTTGATGTTGCCCTTGTTGAAGTCGCTGACGGGCTCCCCCGTGCCGGCGGAGACCGCCTCGGCGATACCGTCGACGCCGGCCGCGATGTCGACGGCGACCGAGCGATCGGCCCGGATGAAGGAGAGCGCCAGCTGAGCGTCGTCCTCGTCGTGCTGCACGGAGTAGGGCAGCCGCACGGCGATGAACTCGGCGTCGGCGCCCTCGGCGCGCAGCCGCTCGACGGCGAGCTGCGCGAGCCGCCCGGCGAGCGAGGAGTCCTGGCCGCCCGAGATGCCGAGCACGAAGCCGCGCGCGCCCGGGACCGAGCGCGCGTAGTCGACGAGGAAGGCGACCCGGCGCTCGATCTCGGAGGCGGGATCGACGGTCGGCCGCGTTCCGAGCGCACGAATGATCTGCTGCTGCAACTCGCTCATGCGACCCAGCCTACTCCGCACCGGTTTCGCCGGGGTTACGCCGTTCGACCGAGCGCATCAGGTCAGCGCCTCCTCCACGGGCAGCAGGCACTTCGGCCCGAGCATGCCCTTCAATTCGCCGAACAGGTCAGCGGTGATCCGCACCTGCTCGCGCAGCTCGAAGATGCGCACCGCGGTCGGCGTGATGAGGCTGAGACGCACCTCGCTCTCGCCGGGATGCCGCTCCAGCGTGGACCTCAGCTCCTCCATCAGCGGCTCGGTCGCCCGCGACTCGGTGAGCGTCAGCTCGAGCGTCGACGCATCCTCCTGCACCCCTGCGTCGATGGGTTTGACCCCGTAGGCGTGCATCGAAACGCCGTCGTCGCGCGAGTTCAGCTTGCCGCGCAGGGCGACGATGCCATCCGGCTGCAGCAGGCTGCCGAACTCCTGGTACGACTTGCCCATGAACAGCGCCTGGATCTCGCCCGTGAAGTCCTCGAGCGTCACCATGCCGTAGAGGTTGCCCGACTTGGCCGTGCGGTGCTGCACGCTCGTGAGCAGGCCGGCGAGGGTCACGATCTCGCCGTCGAAGGCGCCATTCGTGTCGGGGTTGGTGACCTGGGCGACCGTCGCGCTCGCCTCCTTCGCGAGGGCGGCGTCGAGTCCGCGCAGCGGATGGTCGGACACGTAGAGGCCCAGCATCTCGCGCTCGAAGGCGAGCTTGTCCTTCTTCGTCCACTCCGGCCGGTCGGGCACCTGGGACACCGCGTCCGCTGCGTCGCCCGAGGACTCGGCCGCCTCGGCGAACAGGCTGTCGAAGTCGAAGCCGACGTTGCCGTTCTCGGCGTCGCGCTTCTCTTTGACCGCGCTCTCGATCGACTGCTCGTGGATCTCCACGAGCGCCCTGCGCGTGCCGCCGAGACCGTCGAAAGCGCCGGCCTTGATGAGCGACTCGACCGTGCGCTTGTTGAGCGCGACGAGCGGCACCTTCTTCAGGAAGTCGTGGAAGCTCTCGAATGCACCCTTCTGCTCGCGCGCCTCGCGGATCGCCTCAACCACGTTGGTGCCGACGTTGCGGATGGCCCCGAGTCCGAAGCGGATGTCGTCTCCCACGGCCGAGAAGTTGGCGAAGGAGTGGTTGACCGCCGGAGGCAGCACTTTGATCCCCATGCGACGGCACTCGTTGAGGTAGACGGCCAGCTTGTCCTTGGAGTCGCCGACGCTGGTGAGCAGCGCGGCCATGTACTCGGCCGGATAGTGCGCCTTGAGATAGGCGGTCCAGTAGCTGACCACACCATAGGCGGCGGAGTGCGCCTTGTTGAACGCGTAGTCCGAGAAGGGCAGCAGGATGTCCCACAGCGCTTTCACGGCCGCTTCGGAGAAGCCGCGCTCCTTCATGCCGCCCGAGAATCCCTCGTACTGCTTGTCGAGCTCCGACTTCTTCTTCTTGCCCATGGCTCGCCGCAGGATGTCGGCCTGGCCGAGCGAGAAGCCCGCCACCCGCTGGGCGATCGACATCACCTGCTCCTGGTAGATGATGAGGCCGTAGGTGGTCTCGAGGATATCCTTCAGCGGTTCCTCGAGCTCGGGGTGGATCGGGGTGATCTCCTGCAGCCCGTTCTTGCGCAGCGCGTAGTTGGTATGGGAGTCGGCCCCCATGGGCCCGGGCCGGTAGAGCGCGAGCAC